>JAGCXC010000044.1 GCA_017961515.1 Clostridiales bacterium
CAATTTGTGGAAGTGTACATCACGCAAATGATAGAAGCTATGTGTGTGAATGTGGGTTTCGTACACATAGGGATTTGCTTAGAGCAATGAATATATGTAGATCAACTGAGTATGTTGGTAACAGACATACTGCATAGGGAAAACTATATGTTCTGCCCTATGATGGGTGATGGCGCACCCATACCACACCGTACGAACTACCAGAAATGGACTGTTCAGTCACCAAGTGACAAGCGAGTGTAAATCCCCTGAGTTTAATCGTGGGGAGCAGTCAAAGCCAAATCAGCTATTTTCTTTATTTTTGCTAAATTCTAGGTTGAATAGTTAAACGCAAAAAGAAAAAATTAAATACAAAAAATATAATAAAATTACAAAAAACTATTGTTAAAATGAGTATTATATGTTAAAATTTAGTATACTTAGATAGAAATATCTTTAAAAGTAAAATTGAGAGTATTTGTAATTTAGTTAGGAGTGTTGTGAAATTATGTTTAAAAAGATAGCTAAGATACTGTTATTTGTTTTTTTACTATGTGTATTTTGCAATGTAACTGGACAGGTATCGTATGCAAGAAAAGTAATAAACAAGCCAAATTTACAGGTTACACAGAAAAGACATGTAAAAAAAGATAAGCTTCCAATAATATGGAAGCCCAATTCTGAATTAAAATATTATGGTGACGATGGAGAACTAATACAAATAAGAAGCTATGGTCCAGATGGAAGAGCACTACAAGATATAGATTATAAACATGGTGGATCAAACCATAAGTTCCCTCATACTCATGACTGGGATTGGAGTGTTGGCGATAATAATCCAACACGAGGAGATGATGTTCCTCTACCAGGAGCAAAAGAATTACCACCGAAACAAAAGAAAAAAAATCCAAATAGTACCAGAGGCCAAAAAAGTGGAAAAAACCAAAAAAAAATAGATTTTTCAACATTATCAAATACAGCTAAAATAACAGCCACTTTAGGACCTGCAGGAACTATAGTATATTTTGTAATTTCAGAAGGCAGTAGGATAGTTTTCCCTATTAGAAATATTATACCAATGCCATAAAAAAAGGAGTTGATTTAATTGAAAAAGTTAGTAAAAAATTTTGATTTATTACAAGAATCTGGATTACATGACTATCTTATGGAGTATTTTTTAGTTGATGGTAGTCATGCCGAATTTGTAGCAAAAGAACCTCATGGAATAGAAACACTAAAATTACAATTTGAAAATGTAGAAGAATTTTTTTTAAATGGTGACGGTGGTGGTATATTTGGTAGTAAGTCTGGGGTACGAGTTAACGTTGTTAGCATTATATTTGATATAAAAATAGAAAAATTAGATAATAATACAATACAAACTAAAATTGGGACCTCTCGTGGAGTTTACGTTTATATCGTATCAGGAAAACTGACTGTTACAAAAATATAAAACGTAAGTTATGTTGTTTTAGTACATTACAAGACATAAGAAAAACCTTATATCCGCATTATTTAAAGGAGTTGATTTTTATGAAAAATTTAGTACACGGATACGAATTATTAGATGGAGGGCTAAAAAATTATACTGTACAAAAAATTTTTATGACTTATAAGTGTCTTGAAATTACGGTAAAGTCAGAAGATGGTATAAAGACAATAAAATTGAAATTTGACGGTGTAGAATATATTGTTTTAGGTAAATATAATGTAAATAGTGTTATACCCGAAATAAACTTGAAAAAAACAGATGATGATATGTTACTAGCCGAAATTGAAAATGCAGATGATATATCTATGAAAATTATGGCAAAAAAATTAGTTGTTACAAAAATATAGTTAATCAATTGCATTGTCTCTAAAAAAATAAGTCACTGGAAAAGTTAATTTGTTTTTGCTTAGTTACCATGCGTTTTTTTACAAATACAAAAAATACTTTTTTCAGTGACCTTAATATTATAACACTTCATTTAGAAAATTTCTTGTGACATCCTCCCTTACCTACACCTCAAATTTTTGCCTTAAAATTCTCAGCATGGAGGTGGGGACTTTCTTTTTGAATAAGCAATTGGTTCATGCTCTGTAGCACTAATGTGCTAAGACAGTACGAGCTAACCTCGTGTGCCCCACGGTTTTACGATTTGTTAAGTATATCCGTACCTTGAATATTTTACGTACAGAAGAAACTTGGTTTTCGCATAATTTCTCTGTACAACCCTACATATTCAGTTATCGACGTACTCCTCAATGGTGATGTTTTATTATATTTATGAGAATAAGTTAGAATTCTCTACTATTACCCTTCCCCTTTACATTGACACATTCTATTTTTATATCTTCATTTATAGCCTCTCCACCTTCTAATGCCTCTTTGCTTATTTTTTTGTCTTTATCTTGTCCATCTTTTTGCTCTATTATTGAAACATCAATTACATCCTCTTGATCTTTGTCTATACTTATTTCAATAGACTTTTCTAATATTTTTACTATTCTTGGATTATTCATCTTTTTCGCAAGTTCCAACATTGTCTTTCCAAATATAGTCCTCTTATTCACATCTGCACCTTGCTCAACTAATATTTGTACTATTTTTTCTTTATTCTCTCTTATCGCAAGTTCCAACATTGTCCTTCCAAATATAGTCCTCTTATTCATATCTGCACCTTGCTCAACTAATATTTGTACTATTTTTTCTTTATTCTCTCTTATCGCAAGTTCCAACATTGTCCTTCCAAATATAGTCCTCTTATTCACATCTGCACCTTGCTTAACTAATATTTGCACTATATTTTCTTTATCCTCTCATATCGCAAGTTCCAACATTGTCCTTCCAAACATAGTCCTCTTATTCATATCTGCACCTTGCTCGATTAAGTATTCTACAATATACTTATCCTCAGAACATACTGCCGTATACAATGGCGAAGTGAAAAATATACTATTCCTATTTACATCTGCACCTTGCTTAACTAGACATCTTACTATATTCTCATTTCCGTTCACTATAGCACTTATTAACGGAGTAAAACCTAATATACCCTTATCTACATTTGCACCTTGCTTAACTAAATATTCCACAATATTTTCATTTTTCCTCGATGCTGCCAAGTTAAACAACAACCAAAGTTCCAATGAACTCCTTCCTGAACTTGAATGTTCAAATAAGTATTTTAGAACATTTTCATTTCCCCCAACTACAGCTTCAGTTAATATGGGCCATTTTACTTCTGCACCTCGCTCAACTAGATATTTTATATTTTCTGTGGCTTTATCTCCCATTTCTACCAATTTACGTAACAATAAATCTTTTTTACTTGTAGGTATTTCCATATCAATTTTCATAAGGAACTTCATTGAATCTATATTATCTCTTTCTGCTGCTTTCACTAATAAATTAGCAAATAAATATTTATCTTCTTTTATAATGTCTTTTACTCGCGACAACAAGTCCTCTTTATCTGTCTCTCTTTCACAATAATTCAGTGCTCTTCCTATCGATTGTATTAGCGTTTTTTCATACGCTATTTTATTTTCTTCTCTATCATAATACGTTTCCTTTAAATATCCAGTATCTTTCAATATTTCTTCTATTACTATTTTTTTTACGTCATATTCATCATTATAAACATATTTTTCCAAAAAAGCCGCATTATACTTTAACTTTAGCTCTTTTATCTTAGACCTTATGATTGAAATTACCAATTCTTTTATGTCATTTACTCTTACATATTCATTTTTATCACAATCATTCAATATATTTTCCACTTTTTCTTTTATTTCACTCTCATATACAGAAAAATATTGTCTTGTTAAATATTCTCTATCCCCCACTATGTCTTCAACGATTAACCTTCCAGTATTCTTATATATCTCAACATATTCTGACAAAAATTTAGAATTACACTCTCTTATATCTCTTTCTATAATTTCTATTATCCCGTCATATTTTTTTTCACTTTTAATAACTTGTAAAATTTCATCTTTTTTTGTAATATCTTTTTTATATTCTTCTATAATAGCCTTTGCCCAATCATCTAGCTCCTTTTTTTCTTCTTTTCCACGATACAAATCTACCCAATAATCTACCAACTCGTATTTTGCTTCTAAACTTTCTTTTTGTTTTCCATTTAAAACATTTTCATATGTTTTTAATATATCTTCAATTATCATATCTTCTAAACTATTATTTCTTAAACGTTCTCTTATCTTGTCTACTTTTTGTCTATAAAACAAAGTATCCTTTCTGTTTAATTCATCATTAAAATCTACTACCTTTGGTAAATCAAAATAACCATACTCGCTTAGATAATCATAAAAAACCAATTGTTCATGTGGATCTTCAGCATCTCTAATTTTATCTACAACCTTTTTTATAGATCTTTCACATATACCATTTAATCTTTGCTTTATTTTATTTAGTTCGCTATTTGTTTCTGTTCCTAATCTTTTTTGTACATCTTCCTGATAAGTTATAATTAATTCTCGTACCCCTCTTGCTTTCCCTGCTGTGCATACTTTTTCTAAATTTGCTATTGTAGATAAATTTCCTGCTAAACTTTCTAAATCTATATCTTTTTCATATAATATCTCCGCTATAACTCTAAGCCCACTTAATATACTTTTATATTGACGTCTTCTACTATCAGGATCATCATCCACTGCAATGTCATTTTTGTTTTCTTCTAAACCTTTATAAAGTCTCACTATATTATATTTTATTACTTTCGCTTCCGTTTCTCTGTTCCCATCATAAAAACATATCTTATTTCCCTTGTTATTATTAGCTTCTATTTTTTTTATTAAATCTATATAAATATTTAATCCTTCAAGTAATTCTTTATAATTGTACTCTAAATTATTAATGATTTCAGATATATTACTACCTTTTGCCTTTCTTGCATTTTCAGTTAGCCTTAATCTACTACCCAAAAAATTTTCTTCCCAAATATCAGTTCTCATTCCTTACAACTCCCTTTTTATTACAAAAATAACTATAGCGATTATAAATAACGTTACGTACAGATTACTTTTTTTACATAATATCATGATTTTATCAGAAATGTCAATAGAATATTTCTGTTATTTTCTTAGCAGAAAACCTCCTTTTTATCTGAATACTTGACAAGAATACACTCACCTCTATAGGTGATGTGATTAATTGACATATTTTGCCTTGACTTTTTCTCAAACATAATAAAATATCACCCTTGAGGAGTACATCGATAACTGAATATATAGGGTTGTACTGAGAAATTACACGAAAACCAAGTTCCTTCTGTACGTAAAATATTCAAGGTACGGATATACCTAACAAATCGTGAAACCGCAGAGCACACGAGGTTAGCTCGTACTGTCTTAGCACATTAGTGCTATCTAAGGGGAACCGACAGTTTCCATGAGTAGTGCAAAAAAAGCCCCTACCTCTACGCCGAGAATTTTATGACAAAAATTTGAGGTGTAGATAGGGAATGATGTCACATTATGTCACCTGTACCATGGGAACTACCTAATAGCCCTAGTTAACTTATGTACCCACCACTGTAAGCTAAATATGCCCCTACTTAGTTATCATTTTTTAGATAATCATATAAATTGAATGTTCCTTCTTCACTTTCTACACCAAGAGTAGGAACTTTATCTATTATTCTTACAATTCCATTTAATTTATTGACATAAAAATATACAAATGAACCGGTATAACTACGGAATATCACCTGATACTCAGATTCTGTATCCTCTCCCATTTTTACATACATAATTGAAGGATTATCTTTGACAACATCCCAATCATAAGCACTGTGGCAATAATTATTTACTCCTTCATATGCTATTTCTGCTGTTATTTTACGTTCAGTTACATTTTTTTCTAAATTAACTTTTGCTAATGGTATTATACAAGCCAACACTCCCACTAAGCATAAAATTTTAAAAAATTTTTTCTTCATAAATACCAACCTCCTAATTATCAAAAATTTACTTCTTTCATCAAGTCTTTTTTTCTCTTTTATATATTTTATTATAGTCACAAGTAAACAGGATGTCCATCCCTTTGTTTGAGATACCCTTTTAAGATAATAATGTATACCTTATTAACATTTTCATTTTCAATGTTAATATTACTACTAATATATGAATTATTAATGATTTCCATAATTACCTCCTAGTGACATCCTCCCCCTCCTACACCTCAAATTTTTGCCTTAAAATTCTCGGCGTAGAGGTGGGGGCTTCCTTTTGCAATAACGTGCAAACAGTCGGTTCTCGCTCGATAGTTCCAACGAACTTAAGCAAAAACGAGCTAACCCTGCATGCCCTGCGGTTCTTTACTTACTACGTTAAAGCATTTTCTATTATCATGCCCTCTTTCCTTATGTCATTTGCATCTCTATTATGATACATTCCACAACTTGCACTTTTGTAGGCATTTATGAACTTACTTATTTCCGTTTTGAGGTGTGCTCTAAACAGTATATGTACATGATCTTTATCATGATTCCATTCTTTAAGCTCTATATTGTATTTAGGGGAAATATATTCAAATATTTCTTTCTCTCTTTCCGAAATGTTTTTGTCAAATACTCCTCTCCTATACTTCACAACAAATACAACATGATAATACGACAAAACACAGAATGTGCATTCTTATTTAACTTCATTACTTCAAGCTCCTATTTTTCGACTGCCATTATTCTGATATATTATTCCAAAATTGTCAATAATATATTTTTTTGTGATTCATCCCTCACTTTTAGAAGCAAGAGTATTCTAGCTAAATATTTGATAAAAATCAAAAAAAAATTTAGACCAAGAAGTAATTCCTGGTCTTTTAGTATTTTTCTTTGTTTCTCTTTATTAATTTTTCTAAAACCTTATTTTTTTTGTAAAATAATTTGAACACGTATCTGTCAAATATCCTTTTTCACTTTTATATTCTTCCAATCCTCTTATAATAAAATAACTTATACTCATCTTGTATAATAAATGGAATAATATTATTAATTTCTTCTATGCTTTTATTCCACCATTTTAATTTGAGCAGTAATAATATAAATTCATCGTCAAATCTTTTTCTTACTATCCTTGCTGGATTCCAAACAGCTATGGTACATGCTTTTACATTACTTCCAACAACACTATTTGCTCCAATAATAGCGCCATCTCCAATATAAACTCCAGAAAGTATAGTACTTTTTGACCAAGCCATACATCATTCCCAATAATAATATCTCCCTTTAGTGGATTCATATTCCATCCTTCCAATGTATAAAACGAAAAAGTCGATACCTCATTCATTTGATGATTTGCGCCATTTATAGTAAATTCTACCCCAACTGCAATATGACAAAACTTAACTATAATTAATTTATCCCAAAGCCACTCCTAATGATGGGTAACACGAATTTCAAATTCTGAATCCGTAATATATGCAAAATCTCCAACCACAATATTAGGATTCCTCAAAGTAGGCTCTATGTATACTCCTCAGCACCTATTATAATATTACTTTACTTTGGCGACATTTATTACCTTATGCCTATTTTTAGTATCTACACATTGAATTCTATTATTTTGTGGTGTATTGATAATTTCCCTTTCTCTTCCACTATGATCTAATGCATTAATATCCACTCCTAATTCTATCAATCTTTCTCTTCTACTACGATCTAATATATTAATATTCGCTCCTAATTCTATCAATTTTTCTATAACAGAAATCATTCCCTTCTTTTCAACTGCTATCGTCAAAGGTCTATTCCCTTCAATATCTGATGCGTTAATATCCGCTCCTAATTCTATCAATTTTTCTATAACAGGAATCATTTCTCTTTTAATTGCAATAATCAAAGGCGTACTTTCACCCATCTTCATATTAACATTAGGGCCATAATTTAAAACTTTCATTATGTCATTAATATCTGTTCCATAATCCTCCATTAATTCACAAAAAATTAAATTTTTGCATAATCTATCACGTAATTGGGCAATTCCTCTATCTATTCCTTCAAAACCCCTTCTTACTACGCGATTCCATAGTACTTTCTCGGACACATAATAGCCAACTGCTATCCCCGCAATAATAATTCCTGTACTACCAATAACAGATGCTTGTATAACTGCCATAGGCACTACTATAGAAGCTAATTTAAGAATTAATGCAGAAGAATATATCATTGTTGCAGTATATGTAATCAGTTTGGCATAATTTTTCAAACCTCCTATTACAAAACGCACTAATCCTATACTCGAATATAAAACTCTTTCAAATTTCATTTAAATCAAACCCTTCTAAATTTTACAGTGTAATTTATGATATCACGAGCAAACACAACGTGTCAATATTTTTTTTGATAATATTTAAAGTAAATGCAACACCCCCAATCTAAAAAATGTTGCATTTAATTTGAATATTAAGTTATTTTTATGAACAACAAAAATAAAATGATACTATATACTTTACTCTACTCTATTATAACAATATCAGTGAGGAATTCATTTTTTTTGCATGCACTAGGTAACTCTTCTTGTGGTACAGCTGTCTTTCTTTTTTTAGCTGATTTTTTCAAATCCTGGGATCCCACGGTTGTTTCATTCAAGTGTTTTTTTATATCATCATATTTTGCAGAATATATTAATTCCATCTCTTTATCGACTCTTCTTTCTATTAAATACTTCTCTATCTCTAATTTTTTACATTCCACGGCGTACATTAATGCTGTCATTCCAACAATATCCTTAGCATCAATATTTACTCCTTGTTCTACTAAATACTTTACCACCTCTAAGTGGCCATATTCCACGGCGTACATCAATGCTGTCATTCCACTATTATTCTTCGCATTAATATCAGCTCCATGTTCTACTAAGTAATTTATTGTACTATAATCACCATATTTTGTAGCATACATTAATACTGTCTTTCCAACAATATCCTTCGCATTAATATCGGCTTTTTGTTCTACCAAGTACTTTACCACCTCATTCTTTGCCTCTTTACTGACTTTTTTTTCTGCTAAGTACTTTTCTACTCCTGGATGCGAATGCTCACTTTCCACGGCGTACATTAATGCTGTCATTCCAACAATATCCCTAGCATCAATATTTACTCCTTGTCCTACTAAATACTTTACTACTTCTAAGTGTCCACATCCTGCGGCATACATCAATGCTATCGCATCAAAGTTATCCCTCGCATTAATATTAGCTCCTTGTTCCACCAAGTACTTTACTACCTCTAAGTGGCCATATGTAACAGCGTACGTCAATGCTGTCGCTCCAATACTATTCGTTGTATTAATATGTACTCCTTGTTCTACTAAATACTTTACTACACCTAATTTCCCACATCCCACGGCAAACTTACCATATTTCGCAGCATACATCAATACTGTCGCATCAAAATTATCTTTCACATTAATATTGGCTCCTTCTTTTACTAAGTACTTCACTATACTAGTTTTTCGGTTCTTTGCGGCATACATCAATGCTGTATCACCCATATTATTTCTCACATCTTTATCGGCACCGCATTTCACTAAGTAATTCACTATATTAAATTTACTGTATTTTACAGCATGCAGCAACGCTGTATCTCCCGCATTATTCTTCATCTCAATATCGATCCCTTGTTCTACTAAGTACTTCACTATATCAATTTCTCGGTTCTTTGCGGCATACATCAATGCTGTATCACCTGTATTATCCTTCGCATTAATATTAGCTCCTTGTTCTACTAAATATTTTATTATACTAGATTCATTATATTTTGCAGCGCATAGCAATGCTGTCATTCCATTAGTATCTTCTTCCTCTTTATTGGCTCCTTGTTCTATTAAGTACTTTACCATTCTAAACTTGCCATTTTTTATAGCGTACATCAACGCTGTCGCTCCAAAATTATCCTTCACATTAATATCAGCTCCTCCTTCTATCAGGCATTCTACTATACTAGGCTCACCGTTTTTCGCAGCATACATCAATGCTGTTACTCCATACGCATCCTTTTTTGCATCAACATTAACTTCTTGTTCTATTAAGTAATTCACTATATTAAATCTACTGTCTTTGACAGCATACAGCAATACCGTACCTCTAATATCATCTCTATCCTTTTTATTGGTTCCTAGTTCTATTAATGACTTTATCCCCTCTAGGTCACCTTTACATACATGATTCCACAGTCGCTTATTGGTAATTTTCATTTTTAATTCCTCCCAACTATATACCTAACTAAATTACACTACCCTTGAAAACTTCATTTTTTAATACACCTTGCAATTTGGTAACTTTCCTATTTTTATAGGAACACTTCTTTTACTCCCTATGCTACAAAAGTATACATTGTTACACGTGTTTTGTCAATATTTATTTGCCAAAAAAAGCCCCTGCACAGTTTCCCATGCAAGAGGCCTAATCCATCTCATCAAATGTTTCTAGTATAGACGCATTTTCTCTTATCTAGTGCATCAAAATATATGCTCATAAGAAGATTATCTCCACTCTTCGCAACTATCTCTCCTGCTGTCATTCCAACGTTATCCCTTATATTTTCATTCGCACCTCTTCTTATTAACTCTTTTATTATTGTTGCATTCTTCTTCTCACACGCCATTATCAATGGTGTCTTTCCATCTTCATCTGTTATATTGACATCACAGCCTGTCTCTAATAAGCTTAATATTTTGCTATCACTTTCATTATTCTTGCATTCCTTTAATAACGAATTGCTTATACTCGTATTAACAACTTCACCTAACGTATATCCCGTATTCTTGCCATATGTCCTATTCTTTCTTCTTCCTGGTCTTATTCTCTCAATATCTTTCGATAACATTTTACTCTTCTTCTTTGGCAACTGCTTTCTAGAAACATTTTTTGTATTCGATAATACCTTGTTAGATTTATTCTGTTCTTCTTTCACATTATCATGGTTCTTCTCTTCCTCTAACTTTATCTCTTCATATAAAGCATAAAATTCACTATAATTTATCTTGTCAGATGTCCCTGCAAAGTTTGCTCCTTTTTCAATAATAAGATATTTCATCACTTCTTTATTTTTAACCTTATATGCTACTCCAAGCGGTGTATATTCTTCATTCTCTGTCCCGTTTATATTTTTTACATTTCCTACTAACTTCTTTATAGCCTCCATGCATCCACCTACACACGCAAACTTCAACATCTCATATAATTCATCCTCGTTTTTCCCTTCTATCATGCTATCTATATTTGTATTTATCAATACTGATGCCGCCTTGCCTCCTTTTTTTAATATAACTAATACCATTTTCTTTACCAAAAACGCCGTAAAGTCCCTAACTTCAGTTATGGGGATATAAGGCGGCATTAAAAAAAATTATACATATACTTGCATTATAAAATTAGTGATATATAATAAGCGAATGAAGTATAAATCTAACAATAATGTGGTTTATTTATGCAAATATCACGTGGTGTTTTGTCCGAAATATCGACGTTCCGTATTGAAATATGGAGTTGAAGTTAGGTTAAAGGAGTTGATTATAGAAACATGCACTAAACTTAGTGTCGAAATCATAGAAATGGAGAGAATGCCAGATCATGTACATTTGCTAATTGAAGTAGATCCACAATTTGG
>JAGCXC010000045.1 GCA_017961515.1 Clostridiales bacterium
AAAAAGTAGAAAAAAAAGATCTAATGAGAGATGTAGATACTAAAGTTGGTATTAGAGAGGAGGTAATATAATGGCGGAGAAAACGTCAAAAATAGCTTCAAATGATGTTATTTTATACACAAAAGGTCAATTACTATCTTTTAATAAATATAAAGAAATAAGGGATATTCTAAGCGTAGTTTTAGTTGACGACAAAAAATATTCTATACAGGAAACAGAAGAGTTAGTAAAAAAATTTAAAGAAAGTAAGGTGAGATAATATGGCGTTAGGCGGTGGAATGTGGGTAACACAAAATAAAAAGCTACCAGGTGCATATATAAATTTTGTAAGTAGCAAAAATGCGAATGCGATACTGTCAGATAGAGGTATTGTAGCAATGCCTATTATAATAGGCTGGGGGAAAGATGATGAAGTGTTTGAGGTAACAGGTGAAGATTTCAAAGAAAATAGTTTAAAACTTTTAGGATATGGTCTTGCGGATGATGCACTTGCTCCACTTCGTGATCTATTTTTGAATATTAAAAAAGCTTATCTATACAAGGTCAACACAGGCGGAGCAAAGGCTGATAATACATATTGTACTGCAAAGTATAAAGGAACAAGAGGCAACCAAATAAAAACAGTTATATTAGCGGATGAAACATCAACAGTGGAAAATCCAGTATATGTAGTACAAACATATTTTTCAGGAGTGTTAGTTGATGAACAAAAAGCAATAACAGCAATGGCTGACTTAGTAGATAATGATTATTGTTATTGGAAAGCATCAGCTACACTTGCATTGACTGCTGGGATAACATGTAGTGGTGGTACAGATGGAGAGGCTACGGCTGCATCGTATCAAGCATTTTTAAGTGCTATAGAAAGTTATAGTTTTAACGTGGTAGGATGTCCTAGTACAACATCTAGTATTAAAGCCTTGTTTGTAGCATGGGCTAAGAGAATGAGAGATGAGATAGGTTTAAAATTTCAGGTGGTGTTGCATCAGTATGCAGAGGCGGATTATGAAGGTGTAATATCAGTTGAGAATAATTTGGTAGGAGAAGGGATAACCACAGGCAAACTTGTATATTGGGTAGCCGGTGCAGAGGCTGGATGTGCTGTTAATAAATCACTTAGCAATACAGTATATAATGGTGAGTTTGATATAAATGTAAGTTATAGTCAGACTCAATTAGAAACAATGCTTGAGTCAGGTAAATTTGTATTCCACAAGGTAAATGATAAGATTCGTGTATTGACTGATATAAATACATTTGTTACAACAACAGAAGAAAAGAAATCAGACTTTTCTAAGAACCAAGTAATAAGAGTATTAGACCAAATAGGCAACGATGTCGCAGCAATTTTTAACACAAAGTATTTAGGAAATATCCCAAATGATAATTCAGGAAGGATAAGTTTGTGGAATGATATTGTAAAGCATCATCAGGAGCTAGAAAGACTAAGAGCGATAGAAGATTTTAGTGCAGATAGTGTTACAGTAGAAAAAGGAGATACAAAAGAATCAGTGGTAATAACAGATTACATAACTCCAATATATGCAATGGAGAAATTGTACATGACAATAGTTGTACAATAATAATATTTGGGAGGAGGAATAAATTATGGCAGTTATGCATGCAAAGGATGCAATTAGTGCATCACTCGCTGAATGTTTTATAACTTTAGATGGAAATAGAATAAATTTCATGCAAGCAATTAATTTAGAAGCAAATATAGAAAAGGATAAAACAGAGGTTCCAATTTTAGGGAAGACGGGGAAAGGGAATAAAACGACTGGTTGGAAAGGGACAGGTTCGGCTACTTTTCATTATAATACATCCGTGTTTAGGGAGCTTCTTTTAAAATATAAAAATACTGGAGAGGATATATATTTTGATATCCAAGTGACCAATGAGGATCCAACATCAGCTGTTGGTAGACAAACAGTAATATTAAAAGACTGTAATTTAGATGGAGGACTTTTAACTAAGTTTGATGCGGATGCAGAGTATATAGATGAAAGTGTAGACTTTACATTTGAAGATTTTGAAATTCCAGAAAAGTTCTCTAGGTTGAACTAGTCGGAAAAACCGACAGGTTAAAAAATAGTAGAGGGCTTTATAAAGCTCTCTAAAATTATATAACAGAGGAGAGAAAATTATAATGAACAATTTAACAGCATTCCTAAAAGAAAATGCAATAAAGGTTGAAAATATAAAGTATGTTGCATCAAAAAGATATGTTGATGGAGATGGTAAGCCTATAGAGTGGGAAATACAAGGAGTTACATCTGATGAGGATGAAGCGATAAGGAAAGCTTGCACCAAAAAGGTGCCAGTCTCGGGGAAAAAATATCAATATACAACAGAGACGGATTACCAAGCATATGTGGGAAAACTTGCAGCACGATGTACAGTATACCCTAATTTAAATGATGCGAGTCTACAAGATTCATACGGTGTAATGGGAGCAGATGCATTACTTAAAAAGATGTTAACTGCAGGAGAATATGCAGAATATTTGATGAAGATTCAAGAAATTAATGGATTTGATGTGAGTTTTGAAGATAAGGTAGAAGAGGCAAAAAACTAATTAATGGAGGCGATGTAGAGTCCTGTGTGGCATACTATTGTCTTCATAAATTAGAAATATTGCCGTCACAATTTATTAATCTTCCAGTGAATGAAAAAGCTTTTATTGTAGCATCTATTCAATTAAAGATTGAACATGACAAAAAAGAAGCTAAAAAAATAAAAGCTAAAAGAAAGTAGGTGGGAAGGAGGGGGAAAATGGCGACAATAAAAAGTGCAATACAATTAACAGATGGAATGAGTCCGGTACTAAAGAATATGACAAATGCTTTAAATACAGTTATAAATAGTTTTGAGAGTATGCAAAAGGTATCATCAAATGCAATAAACGTAAATTCGTTACAAGGTGCAAGGGAAGAACTTAGTAAAGTAGAAAACGAATTTACTAGAATAGAGGAAAATATCAAGGATGCAAGCAATAAACAAAAACAGTTTAACGAAGATATGAGAAATGGTGGAAGTGCTGCAGATAGCTTAGGAAGTAAAATAAAAAGTATTGCAAGTGGGTTGTTAGGTTTTGCGGCAGTAAGGAAAGGAATAAGTTTTATTAGTGGTAGTATGGATTTAAATAATATACAAACAAATGCAGAGAATCAATTAAAAGTAACACTTAAAAACATGGGAGCAGTATCTGGGGCGTATGATGAGATTAAGAAGAAAGCCTCAGAGATACAGCAAAATGGTATATATGGGGATGAATCATTGATAGCAGGTGCAGCAGAATTTGCAACCTACATGAAAGATACAGATGCAATTAAAAAGATGATGGATACATTGGCTAACTATTCTATAGGTATGTCTGGTGGAGGAGAGCTAGATACACAAGCAATAGTGAATTATGCTACAAACTTAGGTAAGATAACCAATGGAGCATTTGATGCAATGACTAAAAAGGGTTTTACATTTACAGATGCGCAAAAAGCTGTTATAAATGGAACAGCTAAAGAAAGTGAGTATGTAGAAGTTTTAGGAGAAAAGTATAAAGATATGACACAAGATATGCGTGCTGCTACAGTTATAAGTGAGGTAATAGGTGAGTCATGGAGTGGGTTGTATGATAAAATGAGTAACACTCCACAAGGTGCTATAATATCGTTTAAAAATGCATGGGGTGATGTGAGGGAAGAAGTGGGTAAGGTAGCTTCTATAGGAATAATGGACTTTTTTAATTCTATTAGGGATAGTCTACCTACAATAAAAGAAATGTGTATGAGCTTTGCAACTGCAGTATCATGGATAGCATCAAGACTTGGTGATGTAATATCAATAGCAGCAGATGTTGTAGAATTTTTTAAATCTCATTGGTCAATAATAGAGCCAATAGTTTTAGGAGTAGCAACAGCTTTTATTTTATATAAAGGGGCAATGCTAGCGGCGGCAGCTATAACAGCAATACAAACGGCGGCAACATTTGCATTAACGGTAGCACAGCATGGACTAAATGCAGCAATGGCAGCTAGTCCTTTAACTTGGGTTTTAATGATTATAGTGGCAATTGTTGCTGCAGTAGTTGCAGTATGTCAAGCCATAGCCAATGCTACAGGTGTAGCAAAGAGCTTTTTTGGTGTTATAACTGGAGGAATTAATGTAGCATTAACTGCAATGAAAAATTTATTTTTTACGTATTGTAATATAGTATTAGGTATATGGAATGGCTTTTGGGCATGTTGCGATAATATAGGAATAGCATTTCATAATGCAATACAAGGGGTTAAATCATTGTTTTATAGCCTATTATCAACAGCTTTAAATGTGGTAGCTGGAATTTGTAAAGCTTTAAATAAATTGCCATTTATTGAATTTGATTATTCTGGTATTACTAATAAGGCAGAAGATTATGCTAGAAAAGCAGATGAAGCACAAAAAGGTAAGAAAGAATATGTGGATATAAAGGAAGCATTTGATAAAGGGATGAGTACATTCGAAACATTTAAAGATGGATGGGCAAAGGAAGCATGGGATAGTGGCTCAAAGTGGGGAGATGGAGTAGTAGATAGTGTCAAAAGTATGTTTGAAGTAAAAGGATTAGATACAAATGATGATTTAAAAAATAATACAGGACAGATAGCAGAAGATACAGCAGCCATGAAAAATTCAATGGATGCATTAGAAGATTCACTAGAGTATATGGTGGATATCGCAGAACGAGAAGCAATAAACAGATATACAACAGCAGAAATAAAAGTTGATATGACTAATAATAATAGTATCAATAATAGTATGGACATAGATGGTGTAGTTGATGCATTAAGTACTAAAGTATATGAAGCAATGTTAGTGAGTGCAGAGGGGGTGCATTACTAATGTATATATTTTTTATGAATGGTATAGAACTTCCAGTGACTCCTTCTAAACTAACCATAAGTATTAAAAACAACAATAAGACTATAAATCTTATAAACGAGGGAGATATAAATATATTAAAACAACCAGGACTAACAGAAATAAGTTTTGAAGCACTAATCCCACAAACTAATTATGTATTTGCAAAAAATGATAATAATGCAAAATATTATTTAGATCTATTTGAAAAATTGAAAGGGTCAAAGAAATCATTTCAATTTATTGTAATTAGGCTAAGAGAAAAAGATATTTTGTTTAATAGTAATATATCAGTAAGTCTTGAGGATTATACAATAACAGAAGATGCAAAAAATGGATTAGATTTAAATGTGTCAATAAAGTTAAAACAGTACAAAGCTTATGGTACAAAAAAAGTTATAGTACAAAATGGAGTGGCAATAGTACAAGATTCAAGAGATATAAAAACCGCTCCAGATAATAAAACACATGCAGTAGTCAGTGGAGATTCTTTGTGGGCGATATCTAAGAAATATTATAACGATGGTAGTAAGTATGATTCAATATATCAGGCTAATAAAACATTGATAGATGCTGCTAATTCTGGACAAGGTGTTAGTAAGTATACAATACACGAAGGTCAAGTACTTACTATTCCATAGGAGGTGTTTTTTGTGGGATATACGTTATATATACAACACGGAGAACGAATGTTTGAGCCTGTAGTAGAATCAGATGTGCAGTGGGAAACATCAAGAAAAGGAATGCCAGGTAAGCTAACATTTAAGGTAGTAAAGGATGATATTTTGAATTTTACAGAGGGGGATGCAGTATCGTTTTATGATGGAGAAGATATAGTGTTCTTTGGATTTGTGTTTAGTAAGTCTAGAAATAAAGATGGAGCGATTAGTGTTACAGCGTATGACCAATTAAGATATTTGAAAAATAAGGACACGTATGTATATGAGAATAAGACAGCATCAGAGGTTGTTCAGATGTTAGCAGAAGATTTTTCACTGAAATTAGGTAGTATAGAAGATACAAAACATAAGATTGAGACAAGGGTAGAAGACAATCAGACATTATTTGATATTATACAAAATGCATTGGACATAACATTGTTATCTACAAAGCAAATGTATGTGTTGTATGATAATGCAGGAAAGCTTACATTATCCAATATTGAATCAATGAAAATAAATGTGTTGATAGATGAAAATGTAGCAGAAGATTTGGATTATAAGACATCTATTGATGGAGAAACATATAATCAAATAAAACTTATATATGAAAATAAAGATGCAGGTAAGAGGGAGATATATATATCAAAAGATGGAGAGAATATCAATAAATGGGGAGTATTACAATATTTTGAAAAGATTAATTCTGATCAAGGGGCAAAAGATAAGGCAGATGGCATGCTAAAATTATACAACAATAAAACAAGAAATCTTACAATTAAGGAAGCGGTAGGATATTCTAAAGTTAGGGCAGGTAGTATGATTATGGTATCACTAAAGTTAGGAGAAATTGATGCTAATTCATGGCTTATAGCAGAAAAGGTAAAACATAAATATTCTGAAGGATTACATACAATGGATTTAGACTTAGTAGGAGGTGTGTTGAATGCCTAGTCTTAACGAAACAATAAGTCAGATTGCTAAGAATGCATATAGTGCAATAAAGCCGTCTGATATAATTTTTGGTACAGTAATTAGTACAGAGCCGCTTCAAATATCAATAGAACAGAAGATAACACTAACAAAAAAGCAATTGTATTTAAGTTCATTGGTACAGGATTTTGATGTATATATGGAAGTTGACCATACTACAGAAAATAAAAGTGGTGGTAGCGGATCAGCAAGTTTTGCAGCACATAATCATGATTATAAAGGTACAAAAGTATTTAAAGTAAAATTGGGATTACAAGAAGGGGATAAAGTAGTAATGATAAGAAATTTAGGTGGACAAAAATATTTTGTTTTAGATAGAGTGAGGTGATAAAATGCTGCCACAAGTAGATGCAGTAATTGATTTTGATGTGCAAGAGCCTACATCTAGGACATTTAGTTTGCAAATAGATAATAATAGAATAAAGGGATATAAAGATGGAATAGAAGCGGTTAAGCAAGCAATATATTTGATGCTTAATGTGGAGCGGTATAAGTATGTAATATATTCGTGGAATTATGGAGTGGAGTTAGAGGATTTAATAGGAAAGCCAATATATTATGTCAAAGTAGAGTTGGAGAGAAGGATAAAAGAGGCATTGATGCAGGATACAAGAATAAAGGATGTATATAATTTTTCGTATATATCTAATAAAGATACACTAACTTGTAGGTTCAATGTGGATACTATATTTGGAACAATTGATACGGAAAAGGTGGTGAGTATATAATGTATGAGGCTAAAACATATGAAAGTATATTAAGCCAAATGATTAATGCTGTTAATACTTCTAATCCCAATATAGATACAAGAGAAGGCTCTATTATATATACGGCATTAGCACCAGCAGCGGTTGAATTAGCTAATATGTATATAGAGTTAGACAATGTTTTAAATGAAAGTTTTGCAGATACACAAACTAGAGATTTTTTGATAAGAAGAGCATCAGAGAGAGGAGTTGTTGTAAAAAATGCAACACCTGCAATAAGAAAGGGTGAGTTTACGCCAAGTACACTTGATATTCCTATAGGATCTAGATTTTCGCTAAATATGCTAAATTATAAAGTGATAGAAAAAGTGTCAAATGAAGTGTATAAGTTGGAGTGTGAAAGTGCTGGAATTGATGGGAATAATGAAACAGGAGCATTAATACCAATAGATTATATAGACGGATTAGAGACAGCTACATTGACAGATGTACTAATACCAGGTGAGGATGAAGAAGATACCGAAAGTTTAAGACAACGTTATTTAGATTCGCTAAATTCTCCTGCTTTTGGAGGAAATGTATCAGACTATAAAAATAAAACAAAAGCATTGCAAGGAGTAGGAGGAGTTAAAGTATATCCTACTTGGAACGGCGGAGGAACTGTAAAGCTTGTTATAATTAATTCTTCATACGAGTCACCATCTAGTACATTTGTTGATGAAATCCAAACAGCAATAGACCCTGCCTCTAATCAAGGAGAAGGTATTGGACTTGCACCAATAGGACATGTTGTCACAGTACAAGGAGTAGGAGAAACAACAGTTGATATATCAACAACAATTACATTAAGAGATACATGGGTATGGGAAGATATATTGCCATATTTGCAAAATAAAATTGATGAATATTTTTTGGAGCTAGCAAAAACTTGGGAAAATGAAAGTGCATTGGTTGTTAGAATTAGCCAAATAGAATCAAGACTTTTAGAATTAGAAGGAGTTTTAGATATTGAGAATACTAAAATTAATAATGAATCTAGTAATTTGGTTCTTAATGCAAATAACATTCCTGTAAGGGGTGAGATAACTAATGTATCACAAGGAACTGATTAAATATATTCCATATATGTTGCAAGATATTAGAGAATATAAAGCAATACTAGAAGATGGAGAACAAGAAAAAATTGATATATTGTGGCAGAACTTAGAAGATACGCTAAATAATCAGTTTGTTGAATCTGCAAATGAAGCGGGTGTTAGAAGATATGAAAAGATATTAAATATATCTCCTAAAACAACGGCTACACTTGAAGAAAGAAAATTTACGATTAAGTCTAGGTTGAATGAAGAATTACCGTTCACGTTAAATATGTTAAAAGAAAAACTAAAAATGCTTTGTGGAGATGATGGATATATTGTAGTATTAATTCCAGAAGAGTATAGATTAGTTGTTGGATTAGGGCTTGTTGCAATGAACAATTATTATGATATAGAAAAATTATTAAAAAAAATGGTTCCAGCAAATATAGTGATAGAAATAAGTGAGATATATAATAGACATTCAGGCTTACATGGATTTACTTATGAAGAGCTAGAAGAGTACACAAACAATCAATTAAGAAATGAGGTGTTTTAATGGCTACATATACAGAAAATTTGAATCTTAAAAAGCCAAATCCTGAAGATTTCTATAATATATCAGATTTCAACGGAAATTCAGACATAATAGATAATGCTGTAGAGGGAAAAGCCAGTAAACTTATTAATGGGATTAGTGGGGACTTAGTTGAAATTGATACAAATGGAGATATAAAGGATAGTGGTGTTAGTTTAAACGAATTAGTATTAGCAGAGGAATTTGCCGAATATATTCAGCAAATTGGAGGATTTAAAAAATATACAACAGCAGGAGAATATTCTTTTAAAGTTCCGTTTGGTATCACAAACCTTACCATATCATTAATTAGTGGCGGAGGCGGTGGCGGAAGTGGATTTAATGAGTATGGAGGCGGTGGTGGTGGTCGAGGAGCATATGTGATAGACCAAGTAATAAACGTTACGCCTAAAGAAACGCTTACTGTAATTGTAGGCGAAGGAGGAACTGGTGGTATTGGGAATGAAACTCTAATAAATAATTCTAGCATTAACACTGCCGGAGAATCAGGTGGTATATCATGTATAAAAAGAGGAGAAAATGTGTTAGTTACAGCGAATGAAGGAACGAAAGGTGGAAGAGGTTATAGATCTTTTAATTCTTATGGAGGTGGGTATGGAGGTTCAATAGATGGTACAAATGGAGGGTATAGAGAAGTTGGAAAAGGAGGAGAAACAGAATTATTTAAAGGTTATGGTAATGGAGGTAATGGTGGCTATTCTTTAAGTTCGTCAGATGAAGAACATAATGGATACTCAGGGACAAACGGAGCAGTAGTAATTTGTTTTGGAGATTATCATTTTACAGATATTAACTTGTAAATGGAGGTAATAGAATGCAATCAGGACAAAAGATAACACTAGATTTTGCAATAAAAAATAGTGTTAAAATTGTATCGAAACAAAATGATATTGATTCTAGATATCTGATAATAACACTAAAAAACAACAGACAAGCTGTAACTATTTCTCCATCTGCAACTGTAGTACTTAATATAACTCGTTTAGACGGAGAAAAGAAATGTTACAGAGCTATAGTAGAAAATAATGTGGTTATAGCATTTTTAAGTGATTGGGCACTCGAATTAGAAGGAATAATTAAATGTGATATATCTATTATAGAGAATGGCGAACGACTTACTACAATGCCTTTTAAGGTAGATGTAGTTTTTGTTTGTTGTAATAGTGATGATATCGAAGATTCAACTAGCGAAGATATAATGACAGAATTAATACAAATGCTTGGTGAGTATGAAGGAGAAAAAGAGCACTTAGAACAAATTGATTCTACTTTAGAAAATCATACAAATAGTATACATACATTAGAAAATTCGGTAATTGATAATACAGCAAACATCGCAAAAAATAGTAGTGATATTGCAATTTTAGAGACAATAGTAGATAAATTAAGTAATCCAATAACGAGCCAGATAATTACGATAACACGTGATGACTGGATATATAATGCAAGTATAAATAAATATGAATGTACGATTGAAAAAGATACGGTAACGCCGTCAACATATATAATAGTCAATGAGTACGAAGGATTGCTCGTTGATGCGGAAATTGAATCTAATAATGGTTCATATACAATTACTGCCCTCGTTAAACCGACTGGGGCAGTAAATTTATTATTAATATTTTTAAAAGGAGGATGATGTAAATGAGAGGTCAATTTAACTCATCAGGAGCAATCGCAGCACTAGATGCGAGAATATCAGCCAATACAACAGCAATAGAAGGCTTGGGAGTAAAAAGATTAGATGTAACTATAGCTTCTAGTGCTTGGACAGAAAACCAAACAACTCATAAATATGAGTATACAGGGAGCAATACTCATGTAACAGCAGATACTTACATCGAAGGTATATTAGATGAAGAGAATGCTGCAAAGTTTGAAGATGGTTATATTAATTCAGGCGCTGGCTCATTTACAATAATTACATCAACAGCTCCAACAACATCAGTATCAATGACATTGTTATTAATTGAAACTACTGATGTAACTGAGACTAATCCATAGTGAGTGCTGGGTGATAAACCCAGTGCTGTAAAAATATTAATAATAGGAGGGGAAATTATGCAAGGAAGAATGAATATACCGGTCAAAGGTGGAGGTGGCGGAGAAGGATTAGAACTAAATGTGTTCGCACAATCAGCAGAGCCTACCGAAAAGAATGGGATATGGATTAATACAAGCGCTAGTGGGTCTTTACCTGCGATAGATAAGTTCGAGTATGAAAATATAAATATTCTTAATTATAATGCATATAAGAATGGTTTTAATCCTATTTATGGAAGACTTACAGACATTCCATATAATTTCTATAGAGGGTCAGCAGTG
>JAGCXC010000046.1 GCA_017961515.1 Clostridiales bacterium
ATCGTTTTTCATTCCCATGTAAATAAAGTTATCAATTGTGGTCAGTTTTATATCCTCTGCATTTGTATAGTCTAAACCACTAATAGCATTAAACAAGCTTAATGTCCATTCCTTTTTTTCTGGATTTCCAAAGATATATTTAAAAAGTCTATCTTTGTATTTTCTGTTTATTTTAGAATTTTCCATAGTACTGGTACTCCTTTCTTACAATTTCAAACAAATTATAACAAAATATTCCAGAAATGTCAACAGAAAAAAGGAAAAAAACATAAATTATGCCATATTTTTTCAATTTTCAACATAAATTCACTAAAAACAACATCGTAAGGAAAATAGCATCCCTCACAGTAATAGTTATATCATTGTTCAATGCTATGTGTCAAGAAGTAAGACTTTTTTTTGGTGTGTTTTTTTATATTAGGATATTTTTTTACAAATGGTAAAATTAAATTACCGGTTTTAGGGTAAAAGAAATGACACATAATTAAAACCATGATACAATGTTAGTGTCAACAAAATATAGCAAATTGGACGAATAATTATCCTAGAGCTATGTTTAATTATAAAAGTACTAACCAAATACTGGAAGAATTATGTCTGTAATTAAAAAAAACGGTAATTTATTATTGCAATTTATAAAAAAAATATTTTTTAAAAAAAATTTGACAAATCAAAATGAAGGTAGTATTATTATATTAAAGATTAGCACTCAACGGCGACGAGTGCTAACAAAAAATAAAAAAAGGAGACGAAGGCAATGCTTCTAGATGATAGGAAAAGAAAAATATTGCAAGTAATCATAGATGATTACATAAATACAGCTGAACCTGTAGGGTCGAGAACACTAGCAAGGAAGCATGAGATAGGCCTAAGTTCCGCGACAATTAGAAATGAAATGGCAGATTTAGAAGAGCTAGGTTTATTAGAACAGCTTCACACGTCGTCGGGAAGAAGACCATCAGACGAAGGATATAGGTTTTACGTAGATGAGCTTCTAAAGAATAAAGATTTCTATAATGAATTATCTGTTGAAGAGATGGAAAGAATAAAGGAGGCTATGGAGATAAGGATAGATGAGCTAAATGGTCTTATAAGAAAAGCTGCATCTGTTATAGCTAATATGACAAACTATACAGCAGTGGCAGTGGTTTCAGGTATGGCCAAAAGCGAAATAAAGGCAGTTCAGATAGTTCCAATAGAGGTTGATCGTGCATTGGTTATAATAGTAACTAAGGATGGCACGGTTAAAAATAATATGATACGTTTAGACGACGAAGTACAGCCTGATGCTTTGATTGATTTGTCAATAGTGTTCAATAAAATGCTAAAAGGTGTTACTATAGAAAAAATCAATGAGAACATGTTGGATAGTATCAAAAAAGTTGTTGGGGATAAACTTCCAGATCAATTAGTTGAGTGTATATTAAATGGAGTTGTCGACTGTATACATCAAATAGATAACAGAGAGGTCTATTTGGATGGAACAAACAATATACTAAACTTTCCAGAGTTTTGTGACATACAAAAGGCGAAAGAATTTTTAAGCTTGCTTGATGCAAAGGAGATGGTTGACAACATACTGATAGAGAATACAAAATCGGATGAAGACATATGCATTCAAATAGGCAAAGAAAATAAAAGTGAGCTTATAAGAGACTGTAGTCTTATTACAACCACATATGGAGTAGACGGTAACATTATAGGAACAATAGGTATAATAGGTCCCAAAAGGATGGAATATTCGCGAGTTATATCAATTATGAATTGGGTCAAGAAGAAGATAAATGAGGATATACTAAAAATTTTGGGAGATATATAAAAGGGGGTTTTTGAAGCATTATGAAATTAAAAAATGGTAAAGAAGAACCAAAAGAAGAAAAAAGGCCTAGAGCCGATCCAGAAAAAGAAGACATAAAAGAATCAAATGGTGTGTCGGAGCTTAAGTCAAAATTGAGAGATTTTAAAGAAAAGCTTTCGACAATTGAAAAAGAAAGAGATGAGGTAAAAGATTCTTATCAGCGACTTAGAGCTGAGTTTGATAACTATAAAAAAAGGACTCAAAAAGAAAAGGAAGCAATATATATAGATAGTGTTGCAGATGCAGTTGGGAGTATATTACCCGTTGTGGATAATTTTGAGAGAGCATTGGCACAAGATACAGATAATGCAGATGCTATAAGAGAAGGAATGCAGATGATATACAGACAGCTGCAAGATGCAATAAAGAGTCTTGGAGTAAAGGAAATACCTTCAGTAGGAGAGAAATTCGATCCAAAGTTACATAATGCTGTTATGCATGTGGAAGATGATGGGTGTGAAGATAATGTTGTGATCGAGGAATTCCAAAAGGGGTATAGCCTAAAAGACAAAGTTATAAGACACAGCATGGTTAAAGTAGCAAATTAATAAATTTTATATAATATGTAGGAGGATGAGTAAAAATGGGAAAAGTTATAGGAATAGATTTAGGAACAACAAATTCATGTGTTGCAGTTATGGAAGGTGGAGAACCAACAGTAATACCAAATCCAGAAGGTAATAGAACAACTCCATCAGTGGTAGCATTTACAAAGGAAAATGAGAGACTAGTTGGTCAGGTCGCAAAAAGACAGGCGGTTACAAATTCAGATAGGACAGTTATATCAATAAAAAGAGATATGGGAACAGATAGAAAAGTTCAGATTGATGATAAAAAATATTCGCCACAAGAAATATCCGCAATGATACTTCAAAAATTAAAGCAAGATGCGGAAAGTTATCTTGGAGAGAAAGTGTCACAAGCAGTTATTACAGTGCCAGCATATTTTAGTGATGCGCAAAGACAGGCAACAAAGGATGCAGGAAAGATTGCTGGGCTAGAAGTTTTAAGAATAATTAATGAGCCAACAGCAGCAGCACTGGCATATGGCCTAGATAAAGAAAAAGATCAAAAAATATTAGTGTTTGACCTAGGTGGAGGAACATTTGATGTATCTATTCTAGAAATAGGTGATGGAGTGTTTGAGGTTTTGGCTACAAATGGTAACAATAGATTAGGTGGAGATGATTTCGATCAAAAAATAATAGATTACCTTGTAGATGTGTTTAAGAAGGAAAATGGAATAGATTTAACTTCTGATAAAATGGCAATGCAGAGATTGAAAGAAGCTGCGGAGAAAGCAAAAATAGAGTTATCCGGAGTTACAACATCCAATATAAATTTGCCGTTTATAACAGCTGATCAAAATGGGCCAAAGCACTTGGATGTAACTTTAACTCGTGCAAAATTTGATGAATTAACAAGGGATCTTGTTGAAAAGACAATGGGTCCAACAAAACAAGCAATGAGTGACGCAGGACTTGCACCATCAAAAATAGATAAAATATTATTGGTTGGAGGTTCAAGTAGAATTCCAGCAGTGCAAGATGCAGTAAAAAATTTCTTTGGCAAAGATCCATTTAAGGGAATAAATCCGGATGAATGTGTTGCAATAGGTGCATCTATACAGGCGGGAGTGTTAACAGGAGAAGTAAAAGATTTATTATTACTTGATGTAACACCTCTATCATTAGGTATAGAGACACTAGGTGGAGTGTTCACCAAGTTGATAGAAAGAAATACAACTATTCCTACAAAGAAGAGTCAAGTGTTCTCAACAGCAGCAGACGGTCAAACAAGTGTTGATGTACATGTGCTACAAGGAGAGAGGGAAATGGCACAGTACAATAAAACATTAGGAAGATTCCAGTTAACAGGAATTCCAGCAGCTCCAAGAGGAGTGCCACAAATAGAGGTTACATTTGATATAGATGCAAATGGAATAGTTCATGTTTCAGCAAAAGATTTGGGAACAAATAACGAACAGAAAGTTACAATTACATCATCAACAAATTTAAATGATGAGGAGATAGATAAAGCTGTAAAAGATGCAGAGAAGTACGCAGAAGAAGATAAAAAGAGAAAAGAAGAAATAGATGTAAGAAATAACGCAGATGCTATGGTATATCAAACAGAAAAGCAAATGGATGAGCTAAAGGATAAAATATCAGAAGATGATAAAAAGGCTATACAAGATAAGCTAGATAAGCTAAAAGAGACATTGAAGGGAACTAATACAGGAGATATAAAGAATGCTACAGAAGAGTTAACAAAAGTGTTCTATGATATTTCATCTAAGATGTATCAACAACAGCAGGCGCAAAATCCTAATGCAGGAGCGGGCGCACAAGATGGAGCCAGCGCAGGACAAGGTGCAAATGATAATGTATACGATGCAGATTATAAAGTTGTTGATGACGACAAAGATAATAAGTAAAAAATAAACATTTCAGTCGGAGATGCCCCCCTGCTTATAAGCCGTAAGGTGTAAATGGGGGGAAGAGATAATTAATTTTTAGTGGGAGTTAAAGCTCTAACTAAAAATTAATGTTTTGTATAAAAACGCCTAAGATTTGCATAGGAATTTCGTATACAAAATGTACTTGGAATTTGGTGCACAAGATTGATCTCTAAAATCTTGGTTGATTTGTTACTTAGCTAAAGTCAAGAAACGGCTTTGGCTAAAAATATATCAATAGGGTATAGAAATTTTTTTAGAATGTGGTATAATATCAGGGGCGATTATGAAAATTTGAGGGGTTGAGAAGGTATATGGAAAAAAGAGATTATTATGAAGTACTTGGAGTTTCTAAGGGTGCATCAGATGATGAACTTAAGAAGGCATATAGGAAACTTGCTAAAAAATATCATCCTGACCTAAATCCAAATAATAAAGAAGCAGAGGCTAAGTTCAAAGAAGTGAACGAGGCATATGAGATATTGTCAGATTCACAAAAAAGAGCTCGATATGATCAGTTTGGTCACGCGGCAAATGATCCAAATAGTGGCTTTGGAGGAGGCCAAGGAGGATTTGGAGATTTTGATTTTGGAGATATATTTGAGAGCTTTTTTGGAGGAGGATTTGGAGGCCGTAGCCAAAGAACCAAGAATGGTCCAAGAAGAGGTAATGATTTAAAATATTCAGTAGAGATTACCTTCCTTGAAGCTGCGTTTGGAGTAGAGAAGGAGATAAATATATCACGTATGGAAGTTTGTGGTACATGTAAGGGAACTGGATGTAGAAAAGGTGAGTCGCCAGTTACATGTAAGGCTTGTAATGGACAAGGACAGATACGTTACAAACAAAATACGCCATTTGGACAGTTTGTATCTACCAGAACATGTGATGTATGTGGTGGAAGCGGTAACGTAGTGGTGAATCCATGTACTACATGTGGCGGTCATGGCCGAGTGAAACAGTCCAAGAAGATAAAGATAAATATTCCTGCGGGAATAGGTGATGGACAGACTATCTCGCTAAGAGGAGAAGGAGAAGGAGGTATAAAGGGAGGACCATCGGGAGATTTGTATGTTGGAATCAGAATAAAAGAGCATCCTATATTTAAAAGACGTGACAATAATGTATATTGTGAGATACCAATTACTTTTGTTCAAGCTACATTGGGTGCTGAAATAGAGGTACCAACAATTGATGGGAAAGTGAAGTATACTGTTCCAGAAGGTACACAAACAGGTACAATATTTAGGCTTAAGAATAAGGGAATTAAGTCTTTAAGAAGTAATAGTAGAGGAGATCAGTATGTTACTGTTAAAGTTGAGATCCCTAAGAAATTAAAAGAAAATCAAAAAGAAATTTTACGTGAGTTTGATAAGGTGTGTGGTACACAAGAGTACTATGAGCAGGGAAAGAGCTTTTTTGAAAAAGTAAAGGATATTTTCAAGTAATAAGGGGATAGTTAAATGAATTGGCATGAGATAGTTATAACGACGACACATGTTGCAAGTGATGCTGTTTGCGATATGTTAAATGAAATGGGCGCAGAAGGAGTGGTTGTAAAGGATCCTTTTGATGCGAAACAAGAATTAGCGAAACCTAACACATCAAACTATGTGGATGATGATTTTTTTGATGAGTTGGGTGAGGATGTGAAAGTTTCGGCATATTTTTCAGAGGATCAAGATAAAGATGAGCTTGTTTGTTCCATAAAAGAGAAGCTTTGGTTGGTGTCTCGTTTTTTAGATATTGGAAAAGGAGTAGTTTGTTACAATAATGTTTTAGGTGAAGATTGGGAGACTTCATGGAAGAAGTACTACAAGCCTATATACATATCAGATAGAGTTGTTATAAAACCATCATGGGAGGAGTATGCTGCCAAAGAAAATGATTTGGTTATAGAGTTGGATCCAGGAATGGCGTTTGGCACAGGACAACATGAGACGACAAAATTGTGTAGTCAATTTTTAGAAAAATATGTTAGAGAAGGCGATAAGGTATTAGATGTTGGTATGGGTACAGGAATATTGTCTATTATATCCAAGAAGCTTGGGGCAGACAAGGTTTTTGCAGTGGATATAGATGATATGTGTGTTAAGGTTGCAAAAGAGAATTTTGCCAAAAATGACGTAGAAATAGAGTGCATGGCTGGAGTCTTGGATGATGTTATGGATACGGATTTTGACATAGTTGTGGCTAACATAGTTGCTAATGTTATAATAGATTTTTCGAGAGATCTTTCAAAGTACTTAAAGAAAGGTGGAGTGTTTGTAGCATCTGGAATAATTGTAGATAGAAAAGATCAAGTTTTAGATGCATTGGAAAAGAATAATTTTACGCTACTTGAGTGTACAAGGGATAAAGATTGGATAGCGATGGTGTTTAGATATGCCTAAATTTTTTGTGGATAAAAGTGATATCAAAAATAATAATATATATATACGTGGAGATAGTGTAAATCACATAAAAAATGTTTTAAGACTTACGATAGGAGATACATTAACGGTGTGCGATGGTGATGGATATGATTATTTGGCTGTTATTTCAAAAGAACCGAGTGATTGCATAGAAGCACGAGTGTTGAGTATTTCTGATTCTAACACAGAGCCAAGTGTGGACATAACATTGTATCAGGGGGTTCCAAAAGGATCAAAAATGGATCTTATAATACAAAAAAATGTAGAGCTTGGTGTAAAGAGGATAGTTCCAGTTATTTGTGAACGAACTATAGTTAAGCTTGATAAAAGGGATGTTCAGAAAAAAATTGATAGGTGGAATAAGATTGCAGTTGCAGCAGCAAAACAATCAGGACGAGGAATTATACCCAGTGTACATGATCCGGTTTTGTTAGTAGATGCGATAACCATGGCAAAGAAGAGTGATTTGTCATTAATACCTTATGAAAAGGAAAAGGAACGTAAGCTAAAAGATGTTTTAAAAGCTCAATCTGTAAAAGATGTAAGTGTGTTTATAGGCCCAGAGGGAGGTTTTTCAGAAGAAGAGATATCCATTGCAGTTGAGAATGGAGTGTTGCCTGTGACACTTGGTAATAGAATTTTTAGAACAGAGACAGCATCAATATATATGACATCTATTATAATATATGAGTTGGACTAAATAGATGTAGTTGTGGTATAATATATTCTTATAGGAGGTTTTTTATGAAATTAATAAATATAGGTTTTGGAAATATGATTTCAGGAGAGAGGATTGTTGCTATTGTTAGTCCGGAGTCAGCGCCAATAAAGAGAATTGTGCAAGAAGCAAGAGAAAGAGGAATGTTGGTTGATGCAACTTATGGCAGAAGGACTAGGTCTGTTGTTATAACGGATAGCGATCACATAATACTATCAGCGCTTCAGGCCGAGACATTAGGTAGTAGGGCAGGAGAGACAGGTTTTGACGATAATGATGAAATTGATGATGTAGAATTTGCTGAAGAATAAAGGAGAAGAGCTATGCAAGAAGGGGTATTGGTTGTAGTTTCGGGATCGTCTGGAGTTGGAAAAGGGACGATCTTAAGAAAGTTGGTTAAAGATAATGAAAATATAAAATTTGCCATATCCGCAACGACAAGAAAGCCCAGACCGGGTGAAGTAGATGGTGTAGATTATTTTTTTAAGACAGAAGAAGAGTTTCGTGCTATGATGGAGAATGATGAACTCGTTGAGTGGGTGAATTACTGTGGTAATTTTTATGGGAAAAGCAAAAAATATATTGAAGAAATGTCGAAAGCAGGGTATGATTTAGTAGTGGAGGTTGAAGTAGAGGGGGCCAAAAACGTAAAGAAGGTTTATCCAGATAGTATATCAGTTTTTATATTGCCACCGTCGTTTGAGGACCTTGAAAGAAGGTTAAGGGATAGAGGAACTGAATCAGAGGAGAGTATACAAAGAAGGCTTAAGAGGGCAAGAGATGAGCAAAAGGAAGTACAAAACTACGATTATACTGTTGTAAATGATGAGATAGACAATGTTATTGGATTTATAATAAAAATAATTAATGATAAAAAGCACAGTAATCAAACTAAAGGGGGTATATAGTCATGGCAAACAAAAGTGAAGGTAATATATCAATGATTAATCCTAGTATAGGAAAATTGTTGACAAGAGTGGATAGTAGATATACGTTGGTGGTTGTTGTTGCAAAAAGAGCAAGACAGTTAAATGATGGATCAACTAGATTAGCTGATTGTGATTCAGAAAAAGCGGTAACAGTAGCTGTTAATGAAGTGGGCGAGAATAAAATAACTTACATAAGAACAAAGAGTGGAATAAAATAATACACAACAAACGTGAAGAAAGGATTTGGAAATATGGCAGAAGATAAGACTATGGAAAAGATCGTTTCGTTATGCAAGAGACGAGGTATTATATATCCGGGATCAGAGATATATGGAGGTCTTGCAAATACATGGGATTATGCACCATTGGGAGTAGAGCTTAAAAATAACGTGAAAAAGATATGGTGGAAGAAATTTATACAGGAAAATACATTAAATGTGGGTATAGATTGTGCAATTTTGATGAATCCTCAAACTTGGGTTGCATCAGGTCATGTTGGAGGTTTTAGTGATCCGTTGATAGATTGTAAAGAGTGTAAAGTAAGATATAGAGCGGATAAATTAATAGAGGATTGGAACAAAGAGAATAACAAGCAAGTGGCAGTGGATGGATGGAGTAATGAGAAATTATTAAATTACATAGAAGAAAATGGCATAACATGCACATCGTGTGGTAAGAAGAATTTTACTGACATAAGAAAGTTCAATTTAATGTTTAAGACATTTCAAGGTGTTACAGAGGACAGTAAGGCAGAGATTTATTTGAGACCGGAAACAGCACAAGGAATATTTGTTAATTTTAAAAATGTTCAAAGAACATCGAGAAAGAAAATACCTTTTGGTATAGGTCAAATAGGTAAGTCATTTAGAAATGAAATAACGCCGGGAAACTTTACATTTAGGACAAGAGAGTTTGAACAGATGGAGTTAGAATTCTTCTGTGAGCCAGGTGAAGATTTGAAATGGTTTGGTTATTGGAAAGATTTTTGCTATAAGTGGTTGTTGAGTTTGGGCCTTAAAGCAGAGAATCTTAAGTTAAGAGATCACTCAAAAGAGGAGTTGTCGCATTATAGCAATGCTACAACAGATATAGAATTCAAATTTCCATTTGGATGGGGAGAGCTATGGGGTATAGCAGATAGAACAGATTTCGATTTGAAACAGCATATGGAGCATTCAAAGGAGGATTTGGCGTATTTTGATCCAGTAACAAATGAAAAATATGTGCCATATTGTATAGAGCCATCATTAGGTGCAGATAGGGTGACGCTTGCATTTTTGTGTGATGCGTATGATGAAGAAGAGGTTTCGGAGGGTGATATTAGAACGGTATTGCATTTTCATCCTGCATTAGCACCAGTGAAAGTTGCAGTACTTCCATTGTCTAAGAAATTATCAGATGATGCAGTGGTGTTGTATGAACGATTGCTTAAAAAATATAATTGCGAGTTTGATGAAACTGGTAGCATAGGAAAGAGATATAGAAGACAAGATGAAATAGGTACGCCATATTGCGTGACATTTGATTTTGATTCTAAAGAAGATAATTGTGTGACAGTAAGAGATAGAGATACAATGGAACAAGAGCGTATATCAATAGATAAATTAGAGGAGTACCTAGAACAGAGAATAGAAATAATATAAAAAGGTAAGGGCTTATAATATGAGTAGCATAATTGTGATGTTGCTAGTGATGTTAGACCAGGTGACAAAGTTTCTTGTAAATTTTAGGTTAGCCAGTAATCACGAGGTTGAAGTGATAAATGGATGGTTTTACTTGGCAAATGTTAGAAACAGGGGTGCTGCGTGGGGAATATTGCAAAATGGAAGGGTATTATTTATAGTGGTTACTCTGTTGGCTATGTACATTATGTTGTATCTTATTAGGAGTACATGCAAAAACTACGTTAAAGTTGCGTTAATGTTGGTGTTAGGAGGCTCAATGGGTAATTTTATTGATAGAGTAATGAGGGGATATGTAATAGATTTTTTGGATTGTTACATATTCGGGTATCACTTTCCTACATTTAATATGGCGGATATCTTTATAACAATTGGAGTGATTTTGCTACTGTATTGTATTTTGCTAGATAAGGATTTTCAAAATATTGGGAAGGAAAGGGAAGTGTAACAGTATGGAGAAAGTTAGGATAATTTCAGATACTGATGGCAAAAGATTGGATAAATATATATCAGACAAGTTAGATAAATATTCTAGAAACTTTGTAAGCAAGTTGATAGATGATGGCTTAGTTACAGTGGATGGAATTATCCGAAAGTCTAATTACAAAATAAAGTTAAATGATAGTGTGGAAGTGTGTATACCAGAGCCAGAGCATCTTGATGTGTTGCCAGAGGATATACCGCTTGATGTTGTGTACGAAGATGATGATATCATAGTGGTAAATAAACCTAAGGGTATGGTGGTGCATCCAGCGGCAGGTAATCGTGAGGGGACTTTGGTAAATGCACTTCTTAAGCATTGTGAAGGAAAGTTGTCAGATATAAATGGAGTTATACGACCAGGCATAGTACATAGAATAGATAAAGATACGACAGGTCTTTTGGTTGTGGCTAAGAATAATGTTGCACATGAATTTTTAAGTGAATTATTTTCAAGGCATGATATAATAAGAAAGTATGTAGCTGTTGTCGAAGGGGTAATTAATAGAGAGGCCGGAAAGATAGATGCGCCCATAGGGAGACATCCTAACGACAGAAAAAAAATGACTATAAATGCGAAGAATGGTAGGAGGGCGGTAACACATTTTAAAGTATTGGAGAGATTTAAAAATGCTACATTAATAGAGATTACATTAGAAACGGGGCGTACGCATCAGATACGTGTACATATGTCTAGTATAGGGTATCCAGTGATGGGGGATTCTGTTTATGGTAGAAAAAATAAATATAATTTAATAGGACAGACTCTCCATGCAAAAACATTAGGTTTTTTGCACCCGTCTACCAAAGAATATATAGAATTTGATTCCGAATTACCAGAATATTTCAAAAAATTGCTAGAGAAGTTAAGGGAAGAATAATAAGTATCAAGTTAGTTTTCTATTTCGATATACGCTAAGCAAAAAACCAATTGCTGTAAAATTAGCTAACATGGATGATCCTCCCTGACTAATGAAAGGTAGTGGAATACCAGTAACAGGAAGTAACCCAATCGTCATTCCAACATTTTCGACGAAGTGAACGCCTATCATAGCCACAAATCCCATAGATAAAAATTTACCATAAGTATCCTCTGATTTTTGAGCGATGTATATACAACGAAGTATTATGTACAAAAATGCAATTACGACTAACGCGCTTACAATAAATCCAGTTTCTTCACCAATAACCGAGAAAATGAAGTCAGATTCATTTACGGGTACAGCCGAGTTTTGGGTTTGGATACCGTTAAATAGTCCCTTACCGAATAGTCGCCCTGAACCGATAGTCATTTTAGAACGCAAAACATTAAGCCCTGAGCCCAACGGATCTAATTCAGGATTTAGAAATACACGAATTCTGTCTTTACGTTTTTCGTTCAAAAAGAAAAACCATGCAATTGGAATGAGTGCAATACCCAATCCAGCTATTCCTGCAATATACTTTAAATCTAATCCATAAACAAACAACAATACAAAAAATATAGCTAAAAAAACACATGTGGTCCCAAGATCTCTTTGTAGTACAACTAGGATTATGGGGATTAAAGTGTATACTAGAAGAGGTATTAAGTCTTTTAGTAGTACTACATTTTTTTCTTTTAGCTTGGCAAGACATTGAGACACAACCAGAACGAAAGTTATTTTAGCAAACTCCGCAGGTTGTAGACTAAAACCAGCTATTTTAATCCAGCTTCTACTGCCATATTGATCACCCAGACCAAGAACTAAGACGACTAATAGCAATATGCAACTTAAAACGTAAGCAATTTTTACTAAGATATTTATTTCACGATAGTCAAAACAACTAATAATAACTGAAGCAATGGCGCCTACTACAAGACACATCCCTTGCACAAAAACCATTCTAGGACCTGAATTTACGCGAACTAAGGTTGCGCTTTTTAGAATAAACATGCCAAATATAGCAAGCACTAAAACAGGTAAAAATAATTTAATATCGAAATTTTTAAATATAGTTTTTTTAGTTCGTTCTTCAATAAAATACATTTATTCACACGCTCCAACTATTTTTGTATTCAATAATAGTTATACATTGTTGAAGATGGAATGTCAATAGTACTTGCATAATTTGACAAAAATATGATATAGTTAGAACAAGGAACTAACAAATGAAGGTGGGAGATTATGATAGAAACAGAAGGAACCGTGTTAGTGATAATATTTACAAATGAGACTAATGGATATACAATATTAAAAATTTGGGAGAAGAATACAGGGGACGAGACTGTACTGGTTGGATATATTCCATTTATCAATGTTGGAGATACAATAAAGGTGTGGGGAAATTGGGTGCCACATGCCAAGTTTGGAATGCAATTTAAAGTAGAAAGATATGAAAAGAGTTTACCACAGTCACAAGATGCGATAAAATTTTTTTTGTCATCAGGTATGATAAAGGGAGTAGGTGTTACATTAGCAGATAGAATAGTGGACACCTTTAAAGAAGATACATTGGATATAATAATGAATTGCCCAGATGAGTTGTCAAAAGTCAAAGGAGTAACCAAAAAGAAGGCGCAGGAGATATCTAATAAAGTAAATGAAAACCTAGATTTAAGAAAAGTAACAGCGTTTCTTAGTGAGAATAATATACCCACAGCATATTTAACAGTTATATACAAAGAATTTAAAGAAAACACCATAGAAAAGATAAAAGAAAATCCATATATTTTAACAAAAGAACCCATATCTATAAATTTTAAGATTGCGGATAGAATAGCAAGTAAGCTTGGAATTGACATGTATATAGAGGAAAGAAATAAAAGCGCAGTAGGGTATATATTAAATAGTGCAAAGGAACACGGACATGAGTACTTACCTATTGATCAATTGAGAGAAAGTGCAAAGAAACTTTTAGCAGTAAATGATGATGAGTTGGATAATATTTTATCTAATGCAGCTATGGATAGCAGTATAGTGTTTGAAAAAAATGATGCTGAGGTTAGAGTATATTTGGAAAGTAATTTCTATGCGCAAAACTATGTTGCAGCTAAGTTGTATCAAATGTCGCAAATGGAATACATAGATGATGAGAAGAGTACCCAAAAAAGCATACATGAGTTTGAAAAAGAAGAGGCTATAACACTAGATGATGCACAAAAAAAAGCAATAAAACTAGCTGTTCAAAAAGGAGTATTTGTGTTAACGGGTGGCCCAGGTACGGGAAAAACTACAATAATAAAATCAATATTATATATTTTAGGCAAAGAGGATCAAAAGGTGTTATTGGCAGCACCAACAGGTAGAGCAGCAAAAAGAATGACAGAAATAACAGGAATAGAAGCAAAAACAATACACAGGCTTTTGGAAATGGATGTACTTAGTATGGACGGAGATAGAAAATTTACACGGAATGAAAAAAATCCACTTGATACAGATGTGTTAATAGTGGATGAAGCTTCTATGATAGATTTGCTTTTGATGAAGGATCTACTAAAGGCAGTGTCTAAAAATACTAGATTGATACTAGTAGGTGATATAAATCAGTTGCCTCCAATAGGTGTAGGAAGTGTTTTGAAGGATATTATAAAGAGTGAGACAATAGATGTGGTATGTTTAACAGAAATTTTTAGACAAGCCAAAGAAAGCTTAATAATATCTAATGCACACAAGATAAATAAAGGAGAGATGCCTGATTTGGATGTTAGGAATAAAGATTTCTTTTTTATTGAGAAAAACAATACTGAGGATGCGTTAAAAACCATTGTTGGTTTGTGTAAGACGAGATTACAAAAAACATATGGATATGATCCAATGAAACATATTCAAGTGATAACGCCTATGAGAAGAGGTGCATTGGGTTGCGTCAATTTAAATAAAGTATTGCAAGAAGCATTAAATCAAGATAATAAAAATTCCAAGGACAATAATACCTACACATTGAAGGTGGGTGATAAAGTTATGCAAGTGCGTAATAACTATAATATAGAATGGAATATGATAAATGATGAAGACGAATATGGAGAAGGCGTATTTAACGGAGATATTGGGGTTATCGATGAGATAGATGCAAGGGATCAAAATATTACAGTTGTTTTTGAAGAGGAAAAAATAGCTCAATATGAGTTTGATATATTAGATGAGTTGGAACTTGCATATGCAATTACAGCACATAAAAGTCAGGGTAGCGAATTTGAGGTTGTTATAATACCATTGGTAGAAGCACCAACAATACTACTTACAAGGAATTTGTTGTATACAGCAGTAACCAGAGCAAAGGAAATGGTTATTATAGTAGGGGCAAAAGATACAGTAAAAAAAATGGTTAATAATGCAAAAGAAAATAAAAAATATTCCGCATTGGCGGAGAAAATACGTGCACAAGGATCATAATTTTAATTTGATTTTTTTGTCTAAAATTTAGATCCTCATTTCTATAAGTAAGAGATGAATTAAAAAAATAATAATCAGTTACAGAGGTGACAACATGTAGTTGTTGCAAAGAGCCTCTGAGTATGACAAAGAAAGGCGACTCTCTCGGAATTAGTGGGATGGTTCCGCACCTCAAGACGTGGTAACTGATTATAGATATTTTTTCGTCCGTTAAATCAAAATACTTTACTTCCATTGTAGTGCGACAATTCCAATAGAATTCTATGTCTAATGTTATTTGATTCCATTAGACATAGGAAGTAATATTTTGAATTTAATTGGAACTTAACAAAAATATCTAAAATTTTGACTTGACAATTGCAAAAAAAAGTGATAGCATGGACGAGTAAGAAAAAGTAGAGGTATTCCACTTCTCACCTTGTCATTATGTTTGGCTGGGTCTGGTAAAGGTTATATATGACTTTATTAGGGAGAGTGGATTATTTCGATCCACTTTTTTTAATGAAAACATTTTGGAGGTGTATTATTATCAGCAAGAATGAATTGATGACTAATGAGGAAATAAGAGATAAAGAGGTTAGGCTTATTGATAGTGACGGATCTATGCTTGGAATATATCCCGTGGCAGAAGCCCAAAATATGGCGATAGCTAAGAATCTTGATCTTGTGAAGATAGCTCCTCAAGCCGAGCCACCAGTATGCAAAATTATGGATTATGGCAAATATATTTTTGAGGTTAGTAAGAGAGAGAAGGAAGCAAGAAAAAACCAGAAAGTTATGAGTGTGAAGGAAGTAAGATTATCGCCGTCCATAGAGAGTCATGATTTTCAGTTCAAGCTAAAGAATGCTATTAGGTTTTTAAAAAGTGGATGTAAGGTCAAGGTTACTCTAAAGTTTAGAGGAAGAGAGATGAGTTATACAGCCTTGGGTGAAGAGATACTTTCAAAGTTTGCAGATGGTGTTTCTGAAGTTGGAATATTAGATAAGGCACCAAAGCTAGAGGGAAAGAATATGATAATGTTTATAAATCCGAGGTAGTATTATATAAAGAAATGAGGAGGTTTTAAAGTAATGCCTAAATTTAAGACAAAAAGTTCTTGGAAGAAAAGAGTTAGGTTTACAGCTACAGGAAAGATAAAAAGAGGAAAAGCATATAGAAGTCATTTGCTTAACTCTAAAACTACAAAGAGAAAAAGACAATTGAGGAAGTCGGCTTTAGCACATGTGTCAAATGCAATTACAATTAAAGCTATGATTCCTTACAAGAGGAAGGGGAGAAGGTAATAGATGGCTAGGATTAAAGGTGCAGTAAAAACTAGAGCAAGAAGAAAGAAAATATTAAAGCTTGCTAAAGGATATTTTGGAGCAAAGAGCAAGTTGTTTAGAACAGCAAAACAGGCGGTTATGAAATCACTTGTTTATGCATATAGAGATAGGAGAACTAAAAAGAGAAATTTCAGAAAGTTATGGATTGCTAGAATAAACGCGGCATCGAGAATAAATGGATTATCATATAGCAGATTTATGAGTGGATTAAAAAAATCTGGGATTGTTTTGAACAGAAAAGTATTAGCGGATATGGCAGTAAAAGATGCGAAGGGCTTTTCACAATTGGCAGAGAAGGCTAAAGCTGCGTTGGCACAATAATATTTTTTGTGATATAATCTTAAAAGTTGTTAAAACTTTAGTATTTATAGATGCTTAGAGTTTTTTTAAAAAAAGAGGTTTAATTTTGTTTACTTGTTGGAATTTGAAAGCAAAAAATTTTTTAATGGAATCTTATTTTGGACGGACTATACCATTGTGAATACAGTGTGTAGTTCGTTTTTAGATATTATGAAAGGTGAAATTTAATGATAAGAGATATACCAGTTAGCATACAAAAAGAAATACGGTTATTGCATAGAAAAAAAGGCCGTGATGACAAACAAAAATTTTTCGTAGAAGGAACGCGTATTGTAAAAGAGGCTATAAAGGAAAACGTAGAAATAGATTATGTTGTTATAACTGATTTGATTGAAAAGACTCATTTGTTGGTAAAGTTGTTAGAAGATAGAGGTGTAGATATATACGTATCAACGGATAAGGTTATGAAGGAGTTATCTGATACTGATACGCCGCAGGGAATTATAGCGGTTATACCATATTTAAAAAATGTTGATAATCCATATGATGATGTGGTTTTAGTATTAGATTCGATACAGGATCCAGGGAATATGGGGACTATATTAAGAACAGCTGATGCAGCTGGTGTAAGTAGAGTAATAATGTCCAAAGGTTCTGTAGACGTATATAATCCAAAAGTGCTAAGATCTACTATGGGATCTATATTTAGAGTACCAATAGAAAGACATAGTGATTTAGAGAGTACCATCTTAGAACTAAAAAGAGAAGGGTATATCACGTTAGCTATGCATTTGAAAGGTCAAAAGAATTATTATGATGTTAATTTGAGAAATAAAGTGGTAATAGTAGTTGGAAATGAAGCTAATGGTATGAAAGATAATATTGCAAACGTTTGTGATGAGTTAGTCAAAATACCGATGAGAGGGAGAATAGAGTCTTTGAATGCGTCAGTATCAGCAAGTATTATGATGTATGAAGTTTTAAGGCAAAAGATGAAATCAATATAGTAAAGGAGATGTGGTTACAATAAAGAATCAGATTGAACAAAAACTTTTTTCATTACAAGATGAAGAGTATCGCAATTTCCAAAGTAAATTAATACCGACAGTTGAGGCAAAAAGTGTTATTGGAGTAAGGACACCAGATTTGCGTAAATTTGCGAAAGTTTTGGTTAAGAAAGATAATATAAATTTTTTCCTAGATGATTTGCCTCATAAATATTTTGAGGAAAATCAGTTACATGCGTTTATTATTTCTGAGACACAGAATTATTTACTATGTATAAACAGATTGGATATTTTCTTTCCATTTGTAGATAATTGGGCTACATGTGATCAGATGTTACCTAAAGTTTTCAAAAAGAATAAAAAAGATTTGATAGTTCATATAAAAAGGTGGATTGAGTCTGATTATACATATGCAGTACGATTTGCAATTGGTGCTCTTAAGAATCATTTTTTAGATGATGATTTCAACTTAGAGTATCCATTAATGGTGGCAAAAGTAAAAAGTGACGAGTATTATGTAAATATGATGATTGCGTGGTATTTTGCAACTGCTCTTGCAAAACAGTATGACCAGGTTATCTCTTTTATCGTAAATAGGAAGCTTCCTAAGTGGACACACAACAAGGCAATTCAAAAAGCAATAGAAAGTAATAGAATAAAAAAAGAACAAAAGGAATATTTAAAGGGCCAGAAAATTTAAAAAGCTGATAGTAGGGAATATAGTCTACTATCAAGCAATGTTTTTAATTACGTTATGAAGTTTTGTTAAGTCATTCATAAGCGAATCAAATGTGTCTAATTTAAGTGATTGTTTACCGTCACATAGGGCATTTATAGGATCATTATGTACTTCAATCATTAGTCCATCACATTTACAGGCAACAGAAGCCATAGACATGCTAGAAACATATTGCCATTTTCCTGTTGCATGGCTTGGGTCAACTACAATAGGAAAAGATGATAGCTCATGAATAACAGCTACACTACTTATGTCCAAAGTATTTCTAGTGGATGTTTCAAAAGTTCTGATACCGCGTTCACATAGAACTACATTAGGATTTCCAGATGATGTTATGTATTGTGCGGCAAGAAGCCATTCTTCTACAGTAGAGCAAAAACCTCGTTTTAGTAAAACAGGTTTTTTGCATATACCAACTTCTTTTAAAAGATTAAAGTTTTGCATATTTCGAGCTCCTATCTGTAGCATATCTGCATATTTGCTAACTAATTGAACATCACGAGTATCCATAACTTCTGTTACTACAGGAAGCCCAATTTCTTTACTTATGCTGGATATAATTCGAAGTCCTTCTTCTCCAAGGCCTTGAAAAGAATCAACAGAAGATCTAGGCTTGAATGCACCACCACGTAACATACAAGCGCCAGATTTTTTTACACCGAGTGCAATGTCAAGATAAGACTCATACGACTCAATAGCACAAGGTCCTGCAATAACTAATAAATTATCACTACCGAATAAAACATTACCAACACTTACAGTATTCATAAAAACTTCCTTTCTAAACGTTAAACCTGAACAAAGTAACATCTCCATCTTTCATTACATAATCTTTGCCTTCAGACTGAACAAGACCTTTCTCACGAGCGGCATTGACTGAACCGCATTTGATCAAATTATCATAAGACACAATCTCTGCACGAATGAATCCCCGCTCAAAATCTGTGTGAATCTTTCCGGCAGCTTGTGGTGCCTTTGAGCCTTTTACAATGGTCCATGCTCGTACTTCGTCAGGACCTGCAGTTAAAAAGCTAATTAGTCCTAATAGCCTGTAGCTAGAAGTAATTAATTTATCCAAGCCTGAAACCGATAAACCAAGTTCTTGTAAGAATTCTTCTCTTTCAGAATCATCCAATGTAGCAATTTCCTCTTCAATTTTTGCGCATATAACAACAACTTCTGCATTGTCAGATTTGGCAAATTCATTGAGTTCTACAACAAAATGATTAGGAGATCCATTCATATCATCCTCTGATACATTAGCTACGTATATAACAGGTTTAGACGTTATCAAAAACATTTGATTAACCAAATGCTTTTCATCATCGTCAAGATCCATATTTCGAACAAGCACACCTTTTTCAAGGTTAGACTTTATTTTTTCAAGGATGGCAAGTTCTATGGAATACTTTTTGTCTCCAGTTTTAAGTAATTTTCGAGTTTTATCAATTCGCTTATCAACAATTTCTAAGTCAGAGAAGACAAGTTCTAAGTTAATAGTTTCAATATCGCGAACAGGGCCTATATTACCATCGACGTGAACGATATTTGTATCTTCGAAGCATCGAACGACATGAACAATAGCGTCTACTTCTCTTATATGTGATAAAAATTTGTTTCCAAGACCTTCTCCATTGCTTGCACCTTTAACCAATCCAGCAATATCAACAAACTCTATTGTTGTAGGTACAACTTTTTTGGGATTATATATTTTAGCAAGCATATCTAACCGATTGTCAGGTACAGTAACAATTCCAACATTAGGTTCTATTGTGCAGAACGGATAATTTGCACATTCAGCACCAGCTTTTGTTATAGCATTAAATAACGTACTTTTGCCTACGTTAGGTAGGCCGACTATTCCTAGTTTCATAAAAAAACCGTTCCTTTCGTAATTAAAGTAACACACAAGTGGTATTATATAATAATTTATATCGGAAATCAACCATAATAAGGGAAGAATTGAAGGGGCTCCTCTTGACAATATCAATATACGTATTATAATAGAGTATGTCTTAAGAAAAAGAAGGGGAGGAAAGATAAAATGAGCTTTGAGAGTGGTAATATATCAATTAATACTGAGAATATATTTCCTATAATAAAGAAGTGGCTTTATTCGGAGAAAGATATTTTTTTAAGAGAAATAGTTTCTAATGCAAGTGATGCAATAAATAAAATGAAGAAGTTAGTGTCTATGGGAGAAGCATCTTTAAAGGATGATGAAGAATACAAGATAAATGTTTATGTGGATAGACAAAAGGGTCTGTTACGAGTAGAAGATAATGGGCTTGGTATGACTGCTGAAGAAATAAAAAAATATATTAATCAGATTGCATTTTCTGGTGCAAAAGATTTTTTGGAAAAATATAAAGATAAAACAGATGAGGGCCAGATAATAGGTCACTTTGGTTTGGGATTTTACTCTTCATTTATGGTATCGGATAAAGTCGAGATAGAGACTCTATCATATAAAGAAGGGGCAAAGGCGGTTAAGTGGACAAGTAAAGATGGAACAGATTATGAAATAGAAGATTCACTAAAAAATACTAGAGGAACTATGGTTACAATGTATTTGTCTGAGGATAGCAAAGAGTTTCAAGAGGAATATACTGTGACAAATGTATTGAAAAAGTATTTTTCGTTCTTGCCAGTTAATATATATCTTATAAATGTTGATGGAGTGAAGACAGATCCGTCTACATTAACAGATGAACAACAGATAGAGCTTATGAAGGAAGAGCTTAAAAAGAATGCGGAAGAAGAAGAAAAGAAAGATGAGGTAAAGGATAAAGAAAAGAGCGGACCTACACCATTAAATGATACAAATCCGTTGTGGTTAAAAAACCCAAATGAATGTACAGAAGAGGAGTATAAGGATTTTTATAAGAAAACGTTTAATGACTATAATGATCCTTTATTCTGGGTACACCTTAATATGGATTATCCATTTAATTTAAAGGGTATATTATATTTCCCAAGGTTGAAGCATAATTTTGAGACTGTAGAGGGAAGAATAAAGTTGTACTATAATCAAGTTTTTGTGGCAGATAACATAAAAGAAGTTATACCAGAGTTTTTGTTATTGCTAAAGGGATGTTTGGATTGCCCAGATTTACCACTTAATGTGTCAAGAAGCTTTTTACAAAGTGATGGCTATGTGAGAAAAATATCTTCACACATAACCAAAAAGGTTGCGGATAAGCTGATATCTATTTTTGAAAATGATAAGGATTCATATTGCAAATATTGGGAAGATATACATCCATTTGTTAAATATGGCTGCATGAGGGATGATAAATTTTATGAGAGGGTTAATGATGTAGTTATATATAAGACAATAAATGGAGAGTTTTTGACATTAAAAGAATTTATAGCTAAGACTAAAAAAGAGGGAACAAAAGATGTTGTTCCATATGTATCAGATGAGCAGCAGCAATCGCAGTACATAAAGTTGTTCAAAGAAAATAATATGGATGCTGTGATATTGCCAAGTATGTTAGATAACCAGTTTATAACATTTGTTGAAACAAAGGAAAATGATTTGCAATTTAGAAGGATTGATTCTGAAGTATCAAGTTCATTAAAGGAAGATGGAGAAGAGGATCTTAGTGATAAACAAAAAGATCTAGAAAAAATATTTAAAGAGAATCTTAATAATGATAAGCTAAAGGTTAGTTTACAGAGCTTGAAAGCACAGGATGTGCCAGCTATGATTACATTGTCTGAGGAACAAAGACGATTCCAAGAGATGAGTAGAATGTATAGTGGTGGAGTTGATATGAGTGCTATGTTTAAAGATGAGGTTACGTTGGTGCTAAATAACAATAACAAGCTTATACAGAATATACTTGCCAATAGTGATACAAAGAAGGATGAAGTGAAGCTTATGTGTGAGCATATTTATGATTTGGCTATTATGAGCCATAGACAATTGACCTCAGATGAGATGACTAAATTTATAGAAAGAAGTAATAAATTATTAGAGATGATATAGTGGAAATATCAGTTGTTGTAAATATTTAACAACAACTGATATTTAGCTTTAATGCGTGGGTAGACAAGGGTTCTAATGTTATTTTTACTAAAAAAACAAAAAAATTTTATTTTTTTTTTGTTAACATATTGATTTTTTTGTATGACATGTTATAATAAGATTATGTTTTAGATTTTTTTGTAGTGTTTGGAGGGATTATAGATGTTGGAAGTAGGTAGAGATTTTGATAATGTAGCATACATACAGAGTCTCATAAAAGATTATAAAAATAAAGAATGCAAATTAAAACACATAATAAATAATCTAAACTTAAAGAAGAAAGTATTTTCTACTCTAGATAGATATTATAATATTGTATGTAGCGCAAAAGAAGATCTTTGTTTGTATGAGAAGAGTTTTTGGTTTAGACATTTAAGGTTTTTGCCAAAAGTAAAGGATAATTATGATAAAATGAATAGTAGATATATTTCAAGTTTAGCTAAGTTTAAGAGTGAGTTGAATAAAAGGAGCATTGTGGACGAAAAGGAATACCATGTCATGGTGAATAATTTTAAAAGAAATTACGCTAAGTTAGGGAATTTTGAAAGTAAGCTTTGTGACATAGAAAAGGAGAGAGAGAAGTTAACAGATATATTAAAAAGTCTAAATGTGAGAGTATTTGACGAGTATTTGTTTGATTTGCCAAAGGGTGTTCTTTCGGTAGTTAAGAGTTTACCGAGTGAGCAGGTGTTAGTGCTAAAAAACCTTAATTTGCCGCGGGTAGATTATAAGAGTTTGTCTTCGTTGTATGATGAATACTCGATGTCGTTGGCAAAATTTAAAGAGAAGTATTTAATGGCATCTCGTAGTCTAGTAAGTTTTTCTAACGCGTCGCACGCTATATCGTTGTATAAGAGAGCTTGCCTTGATAAAAAGTTACTATCGGCTGAAGATGGTAAGAAGTTGGTTACATCGCTTAAGAGTTTTATGCATAAGCATAATATAAGAAATATGAATGAAATAAATGATAGACAACTTGAGTTAAAAAAAGAGATGGACCTTGCATCGCAAAATATAGAAGAGATGTCTACCAAAATGGAAAAGTTGTATCCATTGATAGATAAGTTTAAGGATATTGATGTGAGTGAAAAAGGTTGCAATGACTCAGAGTTAGAGAAAATTGAAGAGAATACTGAGAAGAAAGATTTACTTTTAGAGGTAGCCAAGGGGATTACAAGTGGTTGTGAACAAACTCGAGTGAGAAGAGGGTTTGTTGTTTAGATAAAAAAGAGTTTTTTTAAAAAAAGTTCGGAAAAATAAGAAGTGTACGAAAATCGTACGCTTTTTATTTTTTTTTGCGAAAATATGCAGTAATTAGGATTTGTAAGAGAATCTTAATTAAAAAATATTTTTAGTTTTAAAAAGAGGATTTTTAATGCTTCCTGTCAAAATAGTTACTAGGGAATATTGGAATAGAATTATTGAGAGGGGGAGAAAGAGAATGAAAGAAATTTCAAAAACAGGGCTAGAGGGATTAAAGAAAGATATAAAAGAGACTAAGGAAGATGGAGATAAAAGATATTATTCTCAAAGATTATCAGGTTATGTGAAAAATAAAGTCAATAACTTAGATCCAGAAAAGCTTGCTAATAATGAAAATAAAAGTTTTGCTAAAAGATGTATAAGATTGATAAAGGCGTTAGGAGGAAATCTTAGTATTTTATTGGGAAGATTTTTCCAAAAAAACAATCAAGAAATGGCAATTTTTGTGATGAAATGTGGGGCTAACTTCAAAATGGCTATAAAGTGGTTATTAAGGCATAGTATAAAAGTAAGTAAGTATGCTAAAACTAATATTTTAACTAATGAATTTGTAGATACGATTAACGAGTATGTGCAGGGTGCAATAAATCAAAGGGATTTATTAAAAAAAGGTATTGAGATAAAAAAGAAAATAGATGAATTTTTAGATAAAAAAGTAAAAGCAGGAAATTTAAAAAAATGCAAATCATTAATACAAAAATTTGTAAAGATTAATCCTTTGTTGTCTATGGCATTGGAAGTATTAGATAAAGCAAGGAATATTAATGTTAAAGAGATAAAAGAAACTGTAAAGGATGCGGCTTGGTATATGGACAAAGCTATTATAGCACAGGAATGGATTGAGGAATTCTTAAAATCAAGCTTGGATAATTCCTTAAAAGTGGCAATTGAAAATAAAAAGTGGGATATAGCTAAATATATGATAAGTTGTGGTGCCGATAAAGAATTAGTATTAATGGATATGATTAAAGATAATAGTATAAATGAAAAAATTAGTTTACTCGAAAAAAATGGTATAGCAACAAAAGGTGAAATAGATGGCTTAAAAAATAAACGTACTGAAACAAAGAAAGAGGCAAAAGAGGAAGATAAGAATAAAGAAGTAGCAAAGAAAGAAGAAAAGGCAGAGCCTTTAAAGAAAGATGTAAAAGTAGAGCTTCCAAAGAAAGATGTAAAAGTAGAGCTTCCAAAGAAAGAAGCAAAAGTAGAGCTTCCAAAGAAAGAAGCAAAAGTAGAGCCTCCAAAGAAAGAAGAAAAGGTAGAGACTCTAAAGAAAGAGGTGAAAGTAGAGCCTCCAAAGAAAGAAGAAGAGGTAAAGCTTCCGAAGAAAGAAGAAAAAGAAGAAGTAAAAGTTATGGAACCAGAGAACAAAGAAAAAGAGGTACCAAATATTAAAAGCTTAAAAGAAAAGAATAGACGTTTAGCAAGTGCGGAGATATTAGAGATGTTAAAGAATGAGGAAAAGAAAGAAAATAGAAAATCGTCTAATAAAAATAAAACAAAGGCTAAAAATAGGCCAAAAGGAATTATTGTAAGACTTAAATTAAATGATAACGTAGACCACAGAAGAAAAACAATGGAAAAAGAGCCAGATCTTCCTTTATCATGGTAGTGACATACTCACCCTACCTACGCCTCAAATTTTTGCCATAAAATTCTTGGCGTGATGGTAGGGCTTTTTTTTGAAACAACGTGTAAGTAGTTAGTTTTTTTAGATAGCACCAATTGTGTTAAGGCAGTATGAGCTAATCCTGCAAATTATCTTTTTTTTACTTCGTTTGACTAATATTAGTTTATCATATTACCCCAATTAAGTCTTCTTATAGAAGTGAGGGGATTTAAATATTAGATAAATTAGGTTTGTGGATTAATTATAAGGATGGTATGAATTATATTTAAAAGGGTACTAGTTTTATAACATACTTTTTATTTGTGCCACCTTCAATAGATATATTAAAACGGTCTGGTAAACGATATTGATTTAAAGGGAAATTATCCTTTAACACGTCGACATAATAATTACCAGGCTTTGTTTTGAATACAGATATACCTTTAGTATTGGATACAGAGTATATATTTTTAGAGGCATTGTCTGTTGGAATAAGACATAGGGATATGTTAGGGTATGGCATATTAGTTGAATCAAGAAATTCAATAGAGACACTTCCCAACTTGTTATCTACGTACGTAGCACTTTTAAGTTTTAATAGTACATTTATGGTTTTAGCTGTATCAAAACTAATTCTGCTACGCCGAGGCAAAACATACTCTGGTGGGAATAGATCACTAACAAAGTCCAAATAAAAATGCCCCTTATTCGCATTAAAAGTAAGGGATCCATCCGAATTTGATTTTGCCATTGTGCTAAAATAAATACCATCCTTTGATATACCAGACATAGATACTGCAATGCCTGGTATTGGCATTTTTGTCTTGGCATCTATTACAGTAACTTTTATATCATATATAGTTTCGTCAAAAGCGGAAACGACAGCCTCGCTTGGACACACAATATTATTAAAATTATTCATGATTAAATTATATATTAAGTGAAGCTTATAAGTAAGGCACATTACAATTATTATAAATATTACCGGATATAGAAGATGATTATTTTGTTCTTCTAATTTTGATAAGAACGAAATATTTTTTGTGAATTCAAAAAGTTTTGATGATTTACTCAAAAACAATATTAAGGCAAATGAAACTATTGTGGTCAAAATTAGTAGTAATACGATAGGTATTACAAGGTTAATAGTATAGTTGCAAAGCATGCCAGAAAAATGGGTAGGAATTTTTTCAAGCAACATATTATTAGTCACAAAGTAATATAATACTGCACTTATGCCAATACTAGTCATTAACGAAAAAATCCCTAGAAATATCAAATAACGTTTGACTAATATATACATAGAGTGTGAACTTTTCATAAATATAAGGTTTATAAAAAAGATAGTCAGTGTTACCATAAAAATATATAATGGTATTTGATGTATTAAAAAATATACAAATTTAATTACAAACAAAATATTTATAATATTATTAAAACCAAATGTTAGTAGAATAGTACTAGCATTTATTTTTTTTAATGTTTTTAAATTAGGTGAAGACATGGTTTTAGATATCTTTTCTACATCAGCATTGTTTATGTTAGGAAAAGATACATCAGGTAAAAATTCTCTGTTACCAGAAAAGTATGAGAACAATTCATTTCGCATAAGTTCTAAATTTAATGTAACAAATCGTAATGATATAGATGATTTTATTACCTTGATAAGATCAGATTCGAGTGGATCAGAAGTACTATTTGATAAGATCCGGTCAGAAAAACAATCAATACTGTCGTTTATATAATTGTATGTGTGTACACATACATTATGACGCAAAAAAAGTGCACGGTGAAAATTGCAGTTAAATACCGTAACACGAACCAATAAACACATCACTACGATTAAAGTAAGTAATGCCAAACAAAAACCTTGTATAGTAAACAGAAAATCTTTTGCTACAAGCTTTAGTTTATTCAAAATAATCCTCCTGTAGATAAAATTTTTCTACGAACAATTTTACCATATATATTATGCCAACGCAAGCATGAAGCAAAGAGATACTGGTTTTTGCAACAGGAATTTAAACATTATCTTGAATTAATTTTGCAAGTATAGTAGAATGATACTTGGGCTAGAGATTTTAAAGATGAGCGACTGTGGTGGAATAGGCAGACACGTACGTTTGAGGGGCGTATGCTAAATGCATGTGGGTTCAAGTCCCATCGGTCGCACCAGATGTAAGATTGATATATGACCAATCAGCAATAAAGGTAGGGTGAAGTTAGATGAAAAGGCTGTTTGTGAATGAAATAAGATTTAGTAAGGATGAGGTAGATAGCAATATATATCCATTTAATATAAAATGTTTAAGAGGTTTTGAAAAATTGAGGATAGATAGTCCTGTTACTTTTTTTTGCGGAGAAAATGGAGCTGGTAAATCTACATTGATAGAAGGCATTGCTATTGCTTTAGGATTGAATCCTGAAGGTGGTAGTGATAATATGCAATTTTCAAACTATGACGATTATTCAGATTTGTATAAGTATTTGACAATTAGTAAATTTGGAGTACCTAAGACGAAGTTTTTTTTAAGAGCGGAGTCTTTTTATAATGTTGCAACAGACATTAGCAAAAATGGAGATCTAGTGTATACGACTTATGGAGGAGAAGATTTACATTTGTGTTCACATGGAGAGTCTTTTTTAAAGCTTGTAGAGCATAGATTCTGGGATAATGGATTATACATTTTAGATGAGCCAGAATCCGCATTGTCTCCACAAAGTCAAATGACGCTACTTTGCTATATAAATGATTTGGTAAAGAGAGGATCCCAATTCATAATTGCAACTCATTCTCCGATATTATTATCTTATGAACGCGCCCAAATAATTGAAGTAAGTAAAGAGATAAAAGAAATAAAGTATGAAGATACAGAAGCCTACCAAATATATAAGTATTTTTTGAATAATCCTTCCAGAATGCAAAAAGCCTTATTCGAAGGGTAGATGCTTAAACTTAAATTATGTTTCTCTTATTTTATTCATAGTACGTATTACGTAGTTTTTTAATTTGTTATCGAATTCTTCTTTTGATACTTCACTTTGTTCTATCATAGATAATCCTTTTTCCCAGCTGGCGGTTAGTTTTGGGTCCAATAATTCTTTTGCAGTTTTTTTAACAAGATTTGCTATGGCAAGGCCTTTTTTTGTTGGAGTTACAGCCTGAGTTTTTTTGTTTATGTCGATGTATCCAATATTATGTAGCTTTTTTATAATGCCAGCTCTTGTAGCAGATGTACCTATGCCACATGTCTTAATTTGTTCACGAAGTTCTTCATCCTCAATAAACTTACCAGCTTTTTCCATTGTTATTATCAATGATCCATCGGTATATCGAAGAGGAGGTTTAGTTTGCTTTTCTAAAAGATCAAACCCTGTTACGTCACATTCTTCTTTTTTGGTGAGAGCACCGAGATTAGACAAAGTTTCCTCTTTTGAATTTTTGGATGGCATATTGTATACTTCTTTCCAACCAATAGTATCTAGAGTTCTGGAATTAGTAATAAATAGCTCATTGTCTATTAGTGTTTCAACTTTGATTGTGTTGTATATGGCGTTTGGATAAAACATAGCCAAAAATCTTCGTACAATTAGGCAATATACTTTTTTGGTATTCTCATCTAGTCTATTTACATCAGGCGATACGTAAGTAGGAATTATGGCATAGTGATCTGATACTTTGCTATTGTCTACGTATCTTTTTGTTTTTGAAGTAATTTTTAATGTGCCAAACGTTTTTATTTTTGCTACGTATTCTTTAAAGTGTGTATTTTTATATAAGCCATTTAAAATCTCAGGTAATGTTGGCACAATATCTGTAGTTATTACACGACTATCAGTTCTAGGATAAGTAATATATTTTTTCTCATACAGACTTTGAGCTATCTCTAATGTTTTATCCACCGGTATCTTAAATTTTTTATTAGCTTCAGATTGAAGTTCTGCCAAATTAAATAACAAAGGTGGTAACTCATTTTTTTTCTTTGAGGTGATTTTTTGTACGCACCCAATTTTGTTGGATAGCGTATCTATGAGTTTTTGTGCAATTTCTTTTGGCATATCATCATCAGTATTTTTGTCTTTTGTGGTCCATTTGCCAGTATAGTCTACATTGTTTGTGCGTGAGTGAAAGTGCGCAGCAACCTCATAATGGGTTTTTGGAACAAAGTTTTTTATCTCATTCTCCCTGTTGGCAACTAGACCTAACACACATGTCATAACGCGACCTATCGCAATTAGAGAACTTTTTTCTTCATGCAAATAAGACGAGAGTTCTTTTCCGTAGAGACAAGTGTATAATCTACTAAAATTTATACCAAATAGCCAATCTTCTTTTGCACGACTGTACGCAGAGTCGGAAAGAGCATTGTAGTCTGATATGTCTTTTGCGTTTTTAAGACCATCCAAAATAGATTCATCTGTATAGGAAGAAATCCATACGCGAAGAGCTGGCTTAGTGCACTTGCTCTCTTGATACACCAGTCGATATATATATTCTCCTTCACGTCCGCTGTCGGTGCATACGTATATTACGTCAACATCTTCTCGATTGAATAATTTCGTGATAGTGTCGAACTGTTTGCGTATACCATCATCATCTATGACAGTATATTTGTATTCAGATGGAATAATAGGTAGATCTTCTATATTCCAAAATTTATAGCGCTTGTCATAGCCATCGGGATACACCATTGTAACAAGATGGCCAAAGCACCATGTTATTATATATTTATCATTTTCACAAAAGCCAAGCGTGCGATCACTTTTCGAAATAGCAAGACCCAAAACTTTAGCGAAACTTGTCGCGACGGATGGTTTTTCTGTTATTAATAATTTTTTGCTCAATAATATACCTCCTAAATATACCACTAGTAAAAAGTGTATCACAAAAATAGTAATAACATCAAGTAATATTTTTGATTACAATGACCGATATATTTTTTTGAAATGGGTCATAAAGAGAGGTGATATGAGTGATATCTTTACTAGTGATACTTGCTATGGTTCTTATGATGTGTATAGACGGTTATTTGAGCAAGGCATTTGGGTGGATATTAGACAGGATAACATTGTTTTTACATTGCGCTTTTACATGGGTTATAAACGCATGTACTTCTGATTTTATAATAGGAGAGGAAATGTACAATGATAATTTTGTGCTAAGTGTTTTGAATTTTGCTAGAGAAGAAATTGTTACGATATCAATTTTATTACTCTCTTTAATAGCAATGTGGCAGTTATTTAAAGTTTTTTGGGGTTACGCAGGTTTAAACAACGATATAGAAGAGCCGTGGAAAATAGCAATAAAAATTGTTATATTTGCTACATTAATAAGAAGTTCGTATGGATTATGTAAATTTATAATAACAGGACCAGTTGCTAGTATGACGACTACCATAAGACAAATAGAAACTAAAGTTGAAAATAGGCAAATAAAGCAAACGGACAGAAGTGGAACAGTTGCGGCTAATACGAGTTTTGCTATAATAACTAATCTTAAAGATTACATAACATCATACGGGAATTCAGGACTTGCATTTTCAATTGTAAAGGACATAATTATTCTTTTTATAGATTATAAAATGCTTATGTTTATTCTTCTATTTGCGCAAAAGTACGTAAATATGATTGTTTATATAGTAATATCACCGCTTGCATTTGCATTTGGTGTATCTAGATCAACATCAGACATATTGTCGTCTTGGATAAAATTATTTGCAGGTGGTATTGCAATGCAGTTATTCCAAATTACGCTTCTTAGGGTATTAAATGCTTATTCTAGTGTTATAGGTGCAGCTAGTAGGTTTGATTGGAGTTTAGTGTTTGTTTATTTTGCTGTAGCTATGGTGACTGATAAAGTAGAAGAAATTTTATCTGAATTTGGCCTATCAGGAGGAATAAGATTGCATTTTGGTATAGGGGAGAATACAAAAATAGCTGGAGTAATGATGCTTAAGAGATTAACCAAGTAGAAATTTAGGCAATAAATGAAAGGAGAATGAATGATGTCTACCATAGGGAATATAGCATTACAAGTAATATCAGTAATATTAAAATTCATAATACCACTTATGACAAGCATAATTGATATTATTATTACATTTATATTCACAATTGTGCATGCAGGTTGTGTATTTGTTATAAAGAATGTAATGGGATTATTTATGATAACTGAAAAATCAATTTTTGATGATAAAGCGGACGTTGTTCCTCTAATGATTAACACATATCTGCCCAATTTTAGATCAATGGCGATTTCCATTATTGCGTTAATAGTGGCATGGAACTTATTCAAAACATTTTTTGAGTATGCAGGATTATCGTCTGAAGCAGAGGAACCTTGGAAGATAGGAATAAAAATTATGATATTTGCTGCATTGGTTTGGGAGTCAAAAAATATATGTAGATATTCAATAAGACTTTTTGAAAAGCTTATGGATGTAATAGAAATAAAGGAATTTAGTTTTACATGGTTGGATAGTCTTAAAAACAGGTTTGAAAGTTTTGATTTAGGTGCTTATGCAGGTGCGATTTTGCAGGAAGCATTGCTAAGTAAGGTACCGCAGTTGATTATGTTTTTGTCTTTATTAATAATAGATTTAAAACTTATATCCGTAGTTATAGATCTTGCGGAGAAGTATATTCGTGTAGGATTTTTGATTATTATATCACCATTATCAATGGCGTGTGGTGTGGCAAAATCCACTAGCCAAATATTTACTGCATGGGTGAAATTATTTTCAGGAACTCTTGCAAGTGTATTTATAAAGTATTTTTTAATAAAGATTTTACTTGAAAATAGTGGGACAATTTTAATGAATACTAGGTATAACGTTTTACGTTCAGCTATTATTTTGATAGCATTTACAAGTTTAATACAACAATCAGATGAGTTAATAAAAGAATTAGGATTCCAAGCGGGAAGGACAATAGGAAGAGGAACGGGTGTAGTTTCTGGTTTGATAGGGAAAGGAATGGGGTTACTTAAGTAAATAGTTAAGAAAGGAGATATGATTATGTGGCTTGTGTGTGCGGGATCTTTAACAAGTATATTTACGGCTTTAGTAGATTATTTGGTATCAATGATCCTGGGAATATTTAATGTTAGCATAAATCTTATTGTGGCAGTTTTTGTTGATGCAATGGTATGGTTATTCCACACATGCATGTTAAGGCCACTTATCACTGAAATATATGGTGTATTTATTTTAAAAAAAGATATATTTAATAATGATGAACTAATGGGACTAATACTAAACTTTTGCCATGAAAAATTGATGTTAATAGGACTTGGGATAATAGGACTTATAGCAGCATGGCAACTGTTTAAAACATTTTTTGCACATTTTATACAGACAGAAGTTGAGGATGGATTTAAAATTGCCTGTAAGTTATTGATTTTTGCAACACTTATTTACAGTAGCAAAACTTTATGCGTAAAGTGTGTGGGAGTTGGTGCTGAAGTAGTGGAAGCGTTGGGCAAAATAAATACGTTTGCGACAGTAACAATAAAAAATGGAGAGGAAGTAATAGAACAAAATTTAATACCCCAAAAAATGGGTGTAAAAGATAAAATAAGTGGCATGTTCGATGTTATGGAAAATTTAAACTTTTCAGCATTTAGCACAGGAGGGGATATGCTAGGAATATTTGATATTGTGAAGTTTGTATTTATATTAAAGATAGATTTGGAACTTTTAAAATTGGGGATTGCCATGGCAGAAAAATATGTTACGTTAATATTTATGATTCTGGTATCGCCAATTAGTTTTGCGTGTGGTGTTGTAAAATCAACTAGTAATATCTTATCTAAATGGATTAGCTTATTTATAAGTAGTATACTGTACAACATATTTCAGTTTTTAGTTATGGCACTTTTGTTCCAAGTTACAGATTTTATGACAGAGAAACAGATAGGCTGGAGTTTCTTGGGTGATTGGGTACCACCAACTTATATGCTAAAAGACGGTTGTACATTCAAATATATATGTACCATATGGGCAATTGTGCAATTAGGTAAAAACGCAGCATATTTGATAGATGAATTAGGATTTAGCTTCCTGGGTAATACTACGACATCCATGGGGACATTCACAAAAGGAGCTTTGGCGGTGGCTGGCGTAATTGGTGCTAAAACAATTAATACTTATAACAAGGGTAAAGATTTATATAATAAATCTAAAAATACGCCGCCAAGTGTTCTTATGACGCCAGGAAGTGGCCCATTAACTAATTTTGGTCAAGAAAGTGATGTGTTAGCGAATTTTAGCGATGAAAGTAGTGCATTAACGAATTTTAGTGATGAAAGTGAACCGACAACTGTGTATGATGATGAATCAACTTATTGATATGAAGACAAGATTTATTTTTAGAGGAAAGGAGAGTTAGGTCTTTATGGATACAGATATTCTTAGTGAAGATACTATAGATCTTGGCATTAGGACTGGAATAAGTGGTGTAGTAGTTGAAATAATATCTGGTCTTATTAAGACATTTCTAAATGTAGTGTTCTTGATTGTTAATCTGGGATTTTCACTTATCCTAGATTTAATGCATACAACAGCATTATGGCTTATCAAGAAGATTAGGGTTAATTTTGCTATAGATGAAACATTTTTTACCAATAGCCAAACACAATTCGGTAATGTATTGAGTGTATTTAAAGACGCGACGCAGATAGTGGGACTATCTATTATAATATTAATAGTATTGTGGCAATTATTTAAAATATTTTTTAAATCTGGTGGAATAGAGACAGACGATCCAATGAAACTAGGTGTTCGCCTTATAATATATGGAATACTTGTGGGTAAGGCATACGATATTATAAATATGATAATAGTATCTATATATTCGCCTGTTGTGAATGGATTGCTTAGTATTATATATGATTCGGATATAATGGGATTAAATAAAGATATGTCACTTACTAACGTAATGTCGATGATACTGGGAAGTTTAGGAACGGTATTAAAATTGGATAGTTCGGCACTTAAGAGCTTTGGTACATTTTCGACGTTAATACAAGGACTTGTCTTGTTGTACATTGACTACAATATCGTATTGGTTGTATTTAAATTTGCAGAAAGAGCAGTTACATTATTTATACTAACATTGATATCACCACTTACATTTGCATGCGGTGTATCCAAGAATACAAAACATATATTTGAAGGATGGATAAAAGCTTTTGTTGGTGTACTTGTTATGTATTTCGTATATAACTTAACACTTGTCCTTGTAATACTATTTTTATACTTGAGTAATGGAGGACAGTTGACGATATCAGGAGCTGTACATGGATTTAATGGCCAAACTAGTTTTATCTTTGCAACGGGCATGTTGCTTGGAATTTTGTCTATAATGGATCAAGCAGAAAATATAGCGAAAGAATTAGGATTTAATACAGGAGGGTCTGTTTTATCTGTTAAGGGTAGCATAAATTCTATAAGAGCTGGAACTAGTATGATGCAAACAGGTTGGGAAAAAACAAAAGGCTATTTCACAATGGGACTGGTAGTAGCAGGAAAACTTAATAAGATGCAAAAGAATAGAATAATAAGAAAAAGATTAAAAGAAGTACAAAAGGTTAAGATGTATCAAGAAGGACTGAATAAAAATCCACAAAATGAATTATATAAGAAGAAATTAGATAAGCATATTAAGAAATTAGATAAATTGACGGGAGAACAAGAGCTTAAGGAACAATTGAAGAAAAAAGGAAAATATGAAGATAAATTAAAGAGTAAAGATCTAAGCGAAGAGAATAGGAAGAAGTTTGAGGATAAACTTAGATCATGTAATAACAGGATAAATAGGCTTAATGAGAAGATACAAGATAAAAAAGAGGAGGAAAAAGAATATGAGGAAGGAAAAGGCGGAAGAAGAAGACTAGATAAAGTGAAGAATAAAATTGAAGATAAGAAGATGAAGATAGATGAGCTAAAAGTAGATAAAAAAGGACAAGAGATACAAAAAGAAATAGATTCGTTGTTATCGAAGGAACAGCAAATAAGACAAGCGATGTTTGCAAGTAAATTTTTCTCAAAGAAAGAGCTAGAAAACAATGCGGAATATATGGCACTTAAAAAAGAATTTATAGATGATCCAAATAAAGATGATAAATTAGGTAAATTTAAGAAAAGAGGTTTTGTTGATGCAGCAATGAATATATCTTTTGAGATAGAGAAAAAACGAAGAGAGCTTCGTAATCACTACAAAGAGGTTGATGCTGAGATTAAAAATTTACAGAAGAGTATAGCAAAAGATTCAACTGACCTAATATCAGTAAGAGGTAAAGTAAAAGATAAAAACGAGACTAAGATACAACAATTGAATGAAAAGATTAACAAATATGATCATAAGATAAAAAATCTAGATAATAAAATAGCAAAAGCAACAGGGGAAGAAAGAAAGAAGTTGGAGGATCAGAAATCTTTATTAGAAGACAAGAAAAATGCGCTTAAAGAGAAAAGAGACATGTATGCTACAGTAAATAAAAATGCTGATGATATTTATGTAGCAGAAAAACAACAGAAATTTAAGATTAATAAGTCGAAATTAATTATGAATGTGGCATCAGATATTGCCGGTGTTGATCGTAATATAGTTGATTTTGGAAAAAAGATATTAACTAAAAATAATTTAGATAATATATTAGGTGCATATAAAGAATCATTCGAAGTTGCAACTGATGCTATTGTTAAGCTATCTCCAGGAGCAGATTCGAGATTGCATTCAGTTGGAAGGAGAGAAGAAGAAAAGATCTACAATAGATATATGGATAACGAATACAAAATAAATTATGCTACAAAGAAAATAAGTTCACTAGAAAAACAAAAAGAAAGGCTTAAAGTTAATAGTGATGCATATAAGGAAATTCAGGCTAAGATAGACAAGCAACAAGTATTTATTGATAAATGCAAAGAAGATAAAAAAACGTGTTATGAAATGGCTAAAAGTAGGAAGAATGACTATGATGAAATGATGAAAAGTGAAAGCAATAAAATAAGTAGTTCTGACGAAAAGATGATAGAAGAAATGAAGAGTAGAGCTAAAAATAGTTCATATAAGTATACACAAGAGGATATAGATAATGCGGTTGCAACATCAAATGATAAAAAAATTAGAGAACAACAAAGACAAAAAAGAGAAGATGAAAGAAACAGAAAAAGGTTACAAGAGTTAATAAATAATTATGAAGGTAAGTCATAAAAAGAAGTAAATATGTGGCAAAAAATAATTAGGATAGATAACTAATAATACAACCCAAGGGGGATAAGTAAAAGAGGTGATGACTAGATTATGGGTAAAAAAAATTTTTCAGATAGGGTAGGAGATACATTAGGTAGTTATGCTAAGGCGATTTTTAAAGTTTCAAGTTGGCTATTTGGAATTTTATGGGGTTTTATGGCGCCCATAATTTTAAGTTTTCCAGGCCTTATAGTTGTGGCAATTGTTATTGCATTATTAATATATGATTTTACAATGAAAAGTATAATAAAAGTACAGTGGGTTTTGGGAACAACAATTTCGGAAATAGGATGGGTTGGAAAGATAATAGGTGGAATTATAAAGGGAATTGCGTTACTTATGAAAAAGGACTTGGATTTAAAAACATATATGGCTAAGGCTGCTATAAAAGGAGCTATGGCGGGAGTAGAGTTTACAACAGCAGGAGTGACGAGTTTAGCGTCAATGGCAATGCAAGGAGGTATGTCAGTCTTATCAAGTAAGAGTGAAGTAATAACACAGGAAAAAGAATTGGGAATAGCACAGGAAGAAAAAACAAAAGGAGCTTTAGAAGAAGGAAAAAGCGAAACAAAAGAAGAGGAGAAACTTGTAAATATAACATATACTCAAGAAGATATATTTGATATAAATAGAAGGGAAACACTAAAATCATATGATATTACTGCCGAGATGCTTCAGTATTCATTACGTTTTGGGAAGTATTGGAACAAGGCACTAGCTACAGGTATGATTAGAAGAGAGCAGTTAGAGAATTACTATAAAAGGGTAAACGGAGAGTCAGAAATACCAATTATGGAGAGAAGTTCGGAAGAAAAAACAGGATCAATAAAAGATGTGTATTATTATACATATAATAGACAAATTGAGGTTATTAAGAATAAGGAGCAAGATTTAGAAAACTTAAATTACAATAATATAGAAAGTATTGATGATAAAATAAGTGATCTAGAAAGTAGTATAAAAAGTGAAACGACTAAATTAGAAACATGCAGTAAAGAAATAAATACTTTGAAATCGGATATAACAAAACTAAGAGAAGAGATAAAGGAATATGATAGTAAATTAAAAAATGGCGAGGAGTATACTGATGAATATAAAAACCTAGTACTATGTAAGAGTTTTGAGGGAGAAAATGTAATGAAGGATGGTTTACAAGTATACAGGGGGAATTTAAAGAGCGGTTCTTTGTCGTTGGATGATTATATGAGTGTAGATAAATATAACAATTCAATTGCAAAAATTATGAACGAAGAAGGAATTGATAGTAATTCTGAAGAGATTGATAGTACAGAGAGAAAAAAGGTATCTAATTCAAAAGAAGAGGATGATACTTCTTATTTAGAAAGTATATCTATTATAGATGAAGTAAATGAATTAGTTAATGATAAGTTATCTTTCTCGGTGATGACAGAATTATATGAATTTTTAAATAAATATTTAGGTAACATTGATATTTTATCTGATAATGCTAATAAAATTATAAAAATGGAAAGTAAAAAAATTTCAATTTCAAAAGTTGAGGAGGCAGCGTTTGAGAATTATTATAATACCCAAAATGAAGTCTATAGCTATGAAGAGAATGGAACAAATTATGCGTACACAGTGGAACCAAATTCAAGCCAATATAGATCATGGGGAAAGAAAAAGGATCTTAGCCTTATAGTAGAGGCGTTAAAAACAGAAAAAAGTGATGTTGAAGCTAAAATAAATGGGTTAAAAACTTATATTAAGGAGATACAAGCAAAAGAAGAAGAGATAGGAACTAAAAATAAAGAATTGAAAGCAAAGGAAAAAACTTTAAAAGAAATACAAACTTCACTTAAAAGCCTAGAAAGTTCAAAAGTTGAGTTAATTAATTTAAAAGTTGCATCAGATTCTCAAGAAGAAGAGAGAAAGAGAATATATAGTGAGTTACAGCAAGAGAAAGAAAAATTGTATGAATTGTTCATGGGACCTGAATTGTATTATGCGTTAGTAGAGGATGGAGATAAAAGCAATGAATGCAAATTAGATTATATAATGGAATTATATTATCCTAATGATACAGCGTATGAAAATTTGAAAGATGGTATTAAGGAATTACTTGATAATTCGGCAGATAGCAATTGGACTACATTGGATAAATTTGTTGGTACAGAGAATGGATTCGATGAGATGTCTATAAATGATGCACTAAACAAAATGGTGCAGCCAAGATATGGTGGGTATGGATATCCTAAATCATTCTATACAACACAGAATAATGGGGATTATGTATTGGGTGCACAAGTATTAACATATGAGCATACAGCAGTCATTGCACCAGAAAATTTAAAACTTTTAGAGATAGGAATGAAGGATGATCCTACAGGCAATGGAAAGAAAATAGTATGTATTAGTTTCATAAGTACTGATTATGCAAGAGAATATAGAGTAATGGGACTAGAGGATATATCTAAGTTTTTTAATGCGAAGTTAAAGAAAGACTATAAAGATGCAGCTGAAGTAGTAATAAAAGAAAATGGAACATTAAACATAGCAGAAACAAATTATGAGGTAAATAACGTTATAATACCAGAGGGAACTGTAATAGGTACATTTGGTAAAAATATTGTTACATTGTTAGAAAGAAGGGCGGCGGCAGAAAGAGAGCAGGCAAAATTAGAACAAAATGCAAAGGTTGCGGATGTAAATAAATACACTACAGAACAGAATTTAGCGATAATAAACAGTCCTAATACCTATGCGTCAGTATTTATTGAATTAAATGAAAGTAGCAGAAGTAGTGTGTTGGATATAGAACCAGACTTTATTATTCCTATAGATAAAAAAGGAATGTATAGATATGCGACTACTGATAAGGAAAACAAAAGTAGTTTAGGAGCAAGAATTTATGGAGGTGCGATAAAAGCAGAAAAAGGAATGGCAATAACAGATATAGGGATAGATAGAGAAAAAGGTGAGTATATAAAATTTGCAGATGGAACAGAGTATAGTAAAGCAGCAAATAATATAGTGGAGTTTGGAGATAGGGCAAAGGAATTATTGTATTCAGTAGACCCTTATTGGAGTTCAAAAACATATGAATTTGATTATGATAATAACGATTACGAAACAAAAACTAGTGATAATAAAAGCACAACGAAAAAAAGTAAAAAAGAAGATATAGTAATAGGAGATATAATAGGGGTGTCAATACAAGAGGAAGTAGTTGAGGATAATAGTATAAGTAGAGATGAGGTTAAAAAGTATGGTGAAGATACTGAAATTAGAGTAAAAACAACTGCTAAGGGATTTACAACCACACATGTTAATAGGAAAACAGTAGAGATAAAGTGCGAAGAGGCGGGACAAATAGTACAAGTTGGTAAAGATAAGAATGGTATGTTAAAAGTAAAAATCAAGGGAAATACGAGTGGAGAAATAAAAGAGTATATAAATCTATATAAGATTGGAGAGAAAGTTAAATCTAAGTTAGATAGTACATTTACAAATAAAAAGAACGGGAAAAATTATAGATATGTAGATTGGGATATTAGTTCGTATGTAATGTATGATAATTATCCTGAAGATAAAAAAACTGGTGAGTTTGCCTCTGCTGATATGTACACTCTTTGTGATAAAGCAAAGAGTAAAATCCCAGCTGGAGAGGGTATATGTTTTAAGGGGAGAACAGTAGAAGTTAAGGATTCCCCCAAAGGTACAGTAGCGTTTAATGAATCCGATTCACTATTAGAAGTGGTTGCGCCAGAAAATTGCATTTTAACTAAGGCTGGGTGGAGTACTGATACTGGATGGACAGTGCAGCTTACAAGTTTAGATTATGAGAGAAGATATACATTCTCAAAGCTTAGTAGTTTTTCTCTTTGGATACAAGGAGTTATAGGAAATAAGATAGGCCCTGATTGGCAGACAAAGAAATATGATGATATAACAATAGATGAATATAGAATTATAGAAAAAGGAGAGATTATAGGTAGAATGGGTGCATCTGAGGGACCTGATATTGGTGAAATCCCGCTAATTGCACCAGAGACATTACGTATAGTTAAGATGGGTTATAAGGTTGCAAATAACAGTGAAGATGCTTATAGTAGTTATGCTAATGTAAAAGAAGCTGTGGAGGATAAAAAATATTATTGTGTGCGCTTAGAAAGTTTGGATGGAAAGAGAGCATATGAGATAGAGGATATGGATATATCTGGTTTAACAGCACATACAGTTATAAATGGATATGATGATGCGATAGTATTCTTAGATGAAGAATATAAAGACATTGTATATGCAAATTGTAGCCTAGCAAAGAACAAGCTAGGTACAAAAGAGAATAAGGCTATAGTAAAGAATATAGAAAATGTAAATATAGATATAATCACAAAAGTAGGTAAGGATACTAGTACAATTAGTACAACGTTACCTCAATATAGACTTAATACGTTATATTTATATGAAGGTGAAATTATAGGCTATGCTAAGATGAAGAAAACAACTGATAGTGTACAAAAGCTTGCGGGAGTACAGTCTAAGGAATTGCAAACTAGGATAAAAGTAGGAGCTTCGAAAAGTGTAGTTACAACAAGTGATACAGATAAGAGTAAGGAGCAAAATTTAGTATTATCAATGAGTCCAAAAGTATCAGACTTGTTTGATGCAGTTCATGTGGATGTATTAATAGAAAAGTTTGGTACATTAATGCCAAGTAATTTCTCTGAGAAAATATCTGAAAAGGGTATTACGATAACAAAAATTGAAGCAAAAAAAGAAGAGAATAAGTTCTTAATGTCTTATACAGAGAGTGATCATAGGGTAATAAAAGTACAGTGTTATAATAACAATGGGGAAGTTATTGCTACAACACAATTTAAGTACGCAAGAGACTTTGACAAGGGTGGTAGTTATAATGTCATTAAGGAATTATGGTATTCTGGATCTGGTGACAAAGTTAAGGAAGATAAGACTGGATATACAAGGAATAAAGACAAAAATAATAAGTATACAGTTGAAGATATAGCTTTGTATGTACCAGATGGAAATATAAATGAGGTATCTAAAATAAGAATATTTGATTCTGCAGGAAATTCTACAGATTACGACATAAATGAGATAAAATCCGTAGAAAAAGTAGATGAAGGGATTAAACTTAATATATTATTAGCAAGTGATAATGGTATGGGTATTAGTAGAATAGACTGTTACAATAAAGACGGTAATAATATACTAGAAGAGATTGGAGCAAATATTAGGGTTGATGATGAAGATACTAGTATTTATTATATAAATAAAAAAGTATCAAGTGATATAGATCAAGTTAAAGTAACAGGAAATACAGGTTATGTTATGTATTTAAAACCGCAGATGTTATCTGTTAATAAGGAGAATCAAAACTCGATAGAATTGAAATTTGCAAAAGGAAGAGAAGACATAAAGAAGATAGACTGTGTAGATGAAGATGGCAATATATATACTATGAATCAAGAAAACATAAAATCTATGCAAAAAGAGCAAGATGGAATAAATACACTTATCATAGGAAGAGCAAAGGGAAGTAATTTGTCAGGTAATGCATACAAAGTTAATCACATTATGATATACGATACAAAAGGCCAATACACAACATATAAATGTATGACTATAGATGATGTACAAATGGGAAAGAATGACAAAATAGCAGAGATAGTAATAAAATTCACTGAGGGAGAAGGAGATTTATTAAGTTTAGTACAAGTGTATGAAAGAAATGCAAGTAAACCATTTTTGGAGTCTAGAGCAAATAACGTAAGTGAAAAGGTAACTATTAATGTGGGAGCAGAAAGACTGGGTAAGATAGAAAAAGTTTTATTAAAATCAAGTAATGGAGATGTGACAGAGTATTACATTAGGAATAAGATATATAAAGCTGAGATTACAGGAACAGATACAGTAAGAGTGCAATTTAGTGCATATGGAAGCGAAAAGAAATTACCAAATATCGAATTATTGGATGCTAAATTAAATAAAATAGGTGAGGCTTCCATAAAGGATATTACAGAATTTGAGCTATCTATAAAATTGTATAAAGGGCATACAACAGATGAAGTGCGTGTTGTAAAAATGGGTAGTAATAGTACTGTAGAAGACTTATACACCATGTTAAGTATTGAACAAAGTCCTAGTGGAAAAGAGTTCTTGATATTTAATAAAGAGGGTGTGGGACTAAACAAAATAGAATACTATAAAGTCTATGGTGAGAAAAAGACTATAACTCACACAGAAGTCGTAGAGAAAAATAAAAAACTAGCATGTATGTACTATACAACAGATGATGAGGGTAAGATCAAAATAGAGAGTACACAAGAGGAAGCATATTTTATAAAAGACTCAAGTTTAAATGACGAGGATACAGGAATAATACTTTGGGATGATGCAGGAATAGCAAGAGATGTTCAAATAAAACCGGCTATAACAGGATGTAGGGTAACGAATAAAAACAAACTACAAGTTGATTTTAGCAAAGGATTAAATGAACTTAAGACGTTGACAGTAGAAGGTAGCGGTAAGGTTGAAAAAACATTTAAGATTGCTAATGGTAAAGCAAAAACCCAGTATATTAACTTTACTACTGGAACTACAAATATAAAGAAATTGACAGTAAGTGACATGAAAAATGTCGGAAGTTATACAGAACTTAAATTTGAGAAGGTTGATCATGAGAAGTATCCGTTGAAGAAAGTGGTTCTAGTGGATTCATTAGGATTTAAGGCAGAATATGATTTCTTGGAAGTAAATAATATTGTAAATAAAGAAAATTATATTGTAATGTCAGTGAGTGGTGCAACAAGTGTGCAGTATTATACAGTAAATGATGGCCCATTTGAAGCAGAAAAAAGAAGTGATGGATACTATATACCAAAAGATGAAGCGACAAAAATAATAATTATAGATGGAACTTATACAAGCAAAAAAGAAATCTATGGACCAAGTATAATTAGTGCAGTGAAAAAGAGCCTTTTGGACAATGAGGTAGCAATTACTATAAGATCAGAAAAAGGTAAGGCTAACTCGTCTGAGTTGGCGTATATACAGTGCTTTAATGAAGAGGAAAATATAATTTTAGAAGAACGTATAATTGTGAATGCAAAAAACCAAAATGAAACAACAATTAAGCTAGCAGATTGGCAGAATAAGGATATTTCGAAAATAAGAGTAGTTGATGAAATGGGTCTTATTGCAGAAATGCCAGCGAGTGAGATAATTGACAAGACAGAAGATGCAGTAAAATTTGAATGGATATCAGTTAATTTTAGTGAAGGAGTTGGAGGAATAAACCTTATAGCAAAGGTTGAAACTGAGATGTGGGAAATAGTAAAGGCAACATTCTGGAAAGATGATAATCAAAATGAATGTGAAAGTTCAATTAAACATGAAGACGATAGTAATGTATGGACTATAATAGCAAATGTTAATAACTACGATGTAAATAAGATAAAACTTGTAGCAAGGTATAATGATAGTATAGTAAGGGATAAGGAATATAAGCTATTTACAATAGAAGAAGTTAAGAAAAATGGTAGCGATATTGAAATAAAAATACAGGGAGAAGATACAGTGGGAGCAGCAAATGTATATGGTATCAATGGAGATCAAATAGTACAAGCAAGTTCTAAAGGCAATGGTAATTATGTAATAAGGGATGGGGTAGGAACAATAAAAGCAATTGAAGCAAGAAGTGCTAAAGGTTTGATAGAATTAGTAGAAGGACCTAAGATAAAAAGTGCAAATAAAGTTGATGCAAAAGATGGAAAGGTTAATTTAGAAATGGAAGTGCAAGTTAATGGTAAACCGTTAGATGGACGAATTAACGTTTGGGATGATAAGGGCAATAAATTTGACGTAGAATGTAAAGAAAAAGACTTAGTGACAACAGTTGAGTTGGATAAAAAGTTGCAAGATATGAGCAACATAAAAGTTATAGCAGATACAGGATTGTGTGATGAGATAAGGGTGTTAGATAAAACAGAGGCAAGCAATAAAACAACAATAGAAAGCGTAACAATAGATGATACTAGTTATACAATAAGAATTAAAACTACAGATGCTCAAAGATATATCAAAGAAGCAATTGCGGAGTATAGAAATGGTTATGATAGGTTGAGTGAAGATGAGATAAAAAGACTTAGTGTAGAAGATTGCAAAGAAGTAAAAATACCAAGGACATATGGTGATAATTTACCTATAAGCCTATCAGTTCGAGACGATAGGGGAGAATGGACTAAAGAATATAAACTTATGCATGTAGAAAAAGTTGAGGGCTTGGATACAGGCGGAGTTAGGGTAACTTTTGATAGAAATTTATGTGGAATAATAGAGGTATATTGGCTTAATGAAAATGGACAATCTAGATTAGAAAACAACATCCAAGAAAAATATACAAAAGTATACGAGATAAATGAGTTTGTTTGGGGAAATGTTTTTATTTACGGATCAAATGGTGACAGAATTACAATTAGTAAAACAACTGAAGGATTTGAAATAATTGACTAGTGGTGTAAAAGAGGAGGGATGGACATGGCAGCATTTGGTGCAGGAAATTTAAAATCATACATGGAAGGTGGCAGTGATGAAGGAGATAGTTATTCTACAACGTCATCTTACGCTAATAATTTTGGACTAATATTTTTGTATGTAGCCGCGGGAGCAATTTGTATGATGTTGTTAGGGCCAGTGCTTAATGGTGGAAGTAGCACCACAGGTCCATCAAATGGAGGCCAAAATGGTAGTAGTGTTACCAATATATCTGGCAATAATGATAACAGTAACAATAATGGAGGGAGTAGTAGCAGTAGTGAAAATCAAGATAAAATTGTTACGTCAGATATGCTAGATGCGGAGACGATATATGGATCGCTAATAGAGACTAATATAAATGTTTTACTGGATGATCTAAGCCAAACAAGTGCATGGGTTTCATCAGGGGATCCAGATTTAGTGCTTAAGGTATTAGAGAAGAAGACATATGATAATTCCATGGTAGATAAATTTGATGTAGAAGTAACGGGATATGGAAGCAATAAAGAAGGAGAAATAGGAGAGGAAGAAGCTCTTAAATTAGTAGAGGCGCTTAGAGGGAATAGTTCTGTTAAAGCAGACTTTACAATAAGAATAAGGCCGTTGATAGATGGGAACACCAGAATATCTAAAATAGTGGTAACCGATAAAGACGGGAAAAAAGAAGTGACAGAGATTGCGGAAGGGGATACAAAGAAAAAGAAATTTGAACTAAAAAATATTAAATTGCCAATAAAAGAAATTACGGTGTATGATAAAAGTGGGGCAAGTGCGTCGTATGCAGGACCTAATATTACCAATGCGAGCGTAACTTATAATTCTAAAGTTGAATCTGAAAAGGGAACAGAAGAAGGGGCTGAAAATGAAAAAGTAAAGGCTAAAGTAAAAGTAATGGTTAATAATTATACACAGGGAATAGTAATATGCCCTGTATCAAAAAGGGAAAGTCAAGAGTACATTAATTATTTTTATGACATTAAAGCAAAGGATTCTAAAGAAGACGGGGTGTGGAAGTATGATTATGAGCACGAGACCAGTGAAGTGGAAACTTCTGGAGAGATAAAAAAGATAATTGTAATTAATAGAGAAGGATTTTGTACTGAGCGGTACGTATTGTAGAAAATGCGCATTTGGTGTATTATAGAATAAGTGAACAGGAAAAGGAGTTGTAGAATATGCCATTTGACGCCGTAGTAACAAGAAGCGTAGTTAATGAATTAAATGAATTGTTAGTAGGCGGAAGGGTTGATAAAACATATCAGCCCTTTTGCGATGAGATAATATTAAATATACGAAGCAAAGGTTATAATCATAAATTATTAGTGACTGTAAATCCAAGTTGTCCACGTATACATCTAACTAATATGCAAAAGGAGAATCCAATTAATGCACCAATGTTTAGTATGTTACTTAGAAAGCATCTTACAGGAGGAAGAGTGCTTAGTATTACATGTGATGATTTCGAGAGAATTGTTATGATTGAAGTTGAGTCTAGAACAGAGCTAGGTGATTTACTAAAAAAAAGGCTTGTAATAGAGATAATGGGTAAATATAGTAATATTATATTGGTAAATCATGAGAATAAAATAATTGATAGTATAAAACATGTGGACAATGAGATGAGTGCAGTAAGGGAGATAATGCCGGCAAGAGAATATATTATGCCTCCAGTGCAAGATAAAATATCGCCATTTGATGTATCGGTTGATGAGTTATTTTACAAAGCTGATGTGGAGTTGGGAGAGTGTATACTAAGCACAATAAAAGGGTTTAGCCCGTATATCATAAAAAATATATGTAAGAGAGCAAGTGTGTCCTATAATGATGTTATAGGAGATTTGTCACAACAAGATATAGCAAAAGTTAAGGAAGAGTTGACAATGGTGATAGATAAGATACGTCGTAATGAATTTATAGGGTGTATTGTACATGGCGAAAAGGATGATTTTTATTGTATAGATTTTGGCGAAAAGAATGTAGAGATAATGCCGTCTGTAAATGAATGTATAGATAAATTTTATCAAGATAAGAGTATCCTTAGTGCAATAAATAGCGAAAAAGCGAACTTACTGCGCGTGGTTAACACCAACATTAGTAGATGTAATAAGAAGATGAATTTGCAGGAAAATAAGATAAGAGAGGCTAAGCGTGATTATGATTCAAAGATTTATGGAGATCTCTTGGTATCCAATTTATATAGAATACCAGGTGATGCGGATTTTGTAGTTTTAGAGAATTTCTTTTCACCAGATATGGAAAAGATACGTATCCCACTAGATCCGAAAATATCACCAAATGATAATGCGCAAAGGTATTTTAAACGATATCGAAAAGCTAAAAATACGATTAAGATGCAAAAAGAGGAGTTGGATAAAACAAAAGATGAACTGGAATATTTAGAGGGTGTTTTGCATTCAATCGAGAATTGTAGTAATATGAATGATTTGGAAGAGGTGAAAGAGGAGCTACAAGAGGAAGGATATCAAACATCCAAATATTCAAAGTATAGCAAGAAGGTGGTAAATAGAGTGTCTTGTCCTAGGAAATTTGTTACAAAAGATGGATTTATAATAATGGTGGGAAAGAATAACAAACAAAATGATGAATTAACGCTAAGATGGGCATCACCACATGATATGTGGCTACATATTAGAGGAGGGCAAGGGTCTCATGTTGTGATACGAACAGACAAAAAAGAAGTGCCAATGGATGTAATATATAAAGCTGCGTGTCTTGGTGCGTACTACAGTAAAGAGCGAGAGGCCCGAGTAGTAGAAGTGGATTATACTTTTGTCAAAAATGTACGAAAGTCCAAAAATGGGAAGCCAGGGAAAGTGATCTATTACAATAGTAAGACTATAAGTGTAACTCCTGGTATAGATGAAACACTAACATTTGACATAAAAAAATAATTCTCCCAAATAATTTTTTTGAGAGAATTATAAATAAATATTATAAACTGGGTTTTATTTTAAATGAAGTCTTGTTTGGGATATGTCCCACCCGTGAAATCTCGAAGGTTTTCACGATAGATTCGGAATCTATTAGAGCATATATCCAAGCAAGGTTGTTGCTTTTACTGGGACTATTGTTAGAAAAAGAAAAAATTTTTATTTCATCTGAAATAAACTCATCTCTTTTTTTAGATGTAACTTGTTCTAGTGCACAAAGCATATCGTCTAAACCAGCGCTTATGGCATTGACAAAGGCTTCGCTAATTATATTGGAATCTTTTATTTGTTTACCAATTTTTTTTACTAGAGTGATATTATTTTTTTTGGATGCTACTTTAAACATTTCTTCGTACAAGCGATATTTCTTTTTGTTAATATAAGCAAGACAAGTATCTACTATGTCATTTGCATTATATTCGACAGCACAAAGAATAATATTTTCAAAATTAAAATTAGGTATTTTCTTACTAATGTTAGTAATTATATTTTGTGCGCTTTTGATATTTTGATTTTGAAGTGCAATTTTTGTTGCCGTTTCCCAAGTAGAAATTAATTTTGGATTAGGTTTTGGTAATTCTTTTTGTATACAGAAATCTATTGCGGCTGAATTTTTATACGAGGCAGCAGCAAGAATCCCTTTTGATGTTAGCGAAAAATTTATATCAGAACATTTTTGATATAAATGTGAAAACATATCTATATCAAATTTTTTGGTTAAATGATAGCGACCTTCTAATATTATAGAAAATATGTTAGTATTTAAAATAAGTTTAGGTAAAGTAATTTTGTTGCACACATGATCTAATAAATAAGTGCTGTTTAAAACAGTGACTATCGCGATTATCTGATTTAAGAAAGGTATATTATTAGATAAATCTAATTGTTGCTCACAAGATTTACCCCAGAAGAAATCGAACATCTCGGTATTTTGTTTACGCAAGGATTTTTTAAGCGCTTCTGGTATAGCGTGATTATTTAGTAAGAATTGTTGTTTGTGTTCATTCCAGAAAGTAGGCAAATCCTGTATAACTTTATTAGTGAGTTTTTTTGATAATTCGAGAGCTTCTTTTTCATCCCGTGTTTTGGTTAGTTCTTTACTCATTGCATCTCCAACCCCCTTAATATACTTTCAGAAAAGAGAGCGACGTCTCCTTTATGAATAATTCGACATCTAAAACAAAAAATCCTTCTTTAATTTTGAAAAAATATTTTACAAAAATGTAAAATAAAGCGTTTACAAGTTATAAAGCAATGATATATAATACAACAGGATTATGGTAAGAGTAAAAGTTGAAACTTAAAGGAGGAGCAAAATAAGCTATGATCAAGAAAGCTGTTTATGGGTATAAAACGCGTTTGAAAGAATTAAAAAACTTCTTTTTAGAAGAAGCTGGTATATTTGTGGCATGTGCTAACGGAGATATAAAGATGTTGGAGAAATTAATAAATAAGGAGATAGCATTAGGGAACAAGGATTGCGTAAATGCTGTCAATGAGTATGGGGAATCTTTATTGGGCATAGCGTGTTTGCAAGGTTATGCGGATATAGTGGAGAAGTTATTAGATATGGGCGCAGATATAAATAAAGGAGATATTGTGAATGGGTGTACCCCATTGTATGTAGCGTGCATGTGTGGATATGCGGACATAGTAGAAAAGTTATTAAAAAGAGGGGCAGATCCTAATAAACAAAGTACCAAAGATGGATATACTCCACTGCAAGAGGCGTGCTTACGTGGTGAAACAAAGGTGGTGGAGAAATTATTAGAAGGAGGAGCAGATGTAAATAAAGCTAGTAGAATAGGGATTACGCCTATTTTTATAGTGGATTCAACTGGGAATATTGAGTTGATGAAAAAGTTATTATTGCATAAAGAAATAAAAATAGATGGGGAGGCTAAAAGTGCCAAAAATAAAATTAATGAAAGGGCACTAATTGCATGTAGTGAAGGCAATGTAAAAGAGCTAGAAGAGCTACTAGACGTAGTAGAAAGGGTGGAAAAAATAGGAAAAAATAGTTTAGGGAGATATTTTAGCAAATCAGATGAAGAGGCTAAGCAGTATCTTATAAATAGATTTGGTATTAAAAATACATTAGAGGCAATACCATATACTGAGAAAAATGAGGCTATTTACGTGATTGAGAATTTGTTGAATAAAAAGAATATACTTTGTATAGCAAAAGGAAGTTTAAGAAAAATTTTAGAAGAGAGGATATTGAAAAAATTAATTATTGCGTGTAAAGAGTCTCGCGAAGATACAGTAAAGGAATTGTTAGATACGGGATTAGATATAGAAAAAGCTTTGTTACAAATAGATGTATTAGATGAAAATATAGAAAAAATATTAAAAAAAAAGCTATTGTCTGGGAAAGGACAAGCTGCGAAATGTTTAAAAAATAAGAATAGAGAAAAATTATTATCTATGTGTGAAGCTGGGAATATTGAAGAAGTGGGTAAAATATTAGATATATTAGGGAAAATAGGAGCCAAAACGTTAGGAAGATGTTTTAGTGTAGCTAATATAGAAATTACAAAGTACTTAATAAATAGATTTAGCTTAAGTGAAACTGTTGAAGCTTTACAATATATCAAAAATGATAAGTATGTAGTAGAGGAGTTGTTAAACAGAAATAATATACTGCATCAAATTAGAGGAACACTTGAAACCAAAATATCACAGAGATTGATTGATGCATGTAGGAAATCGGACAAGTATGCAGTAGAAAAATTATTGAGTACGGGGATAGATGTAACAAAGGATGCATCATACATGAAGGAAGCTACAGATATAAATATTATAAATATGCTTAAGAATCATGGTGCAAAGGAAGAGAAAAAGAGAAGTGAAATAAATAAGAATTATCCTAAAAAGAAGGAAAAAAGTACACTAATTAAATTAATTAGAAATGGATGTAAAGTAGAAGATGTAATAAAATTATTAGATAAAGGTGTTAGTGTAAATGAGGTTGATGATGAGAAAAAAATAAGTGCACTAATGTATGCAATAAAAGATGGGAATGTAGCAATTGCAGGTGAATTAGTGAAAAGAAAAGCAAATCTTGATTGGAAAGATGCACAAGGTAAGAATGTGTTGATGTATGCATTAGAAAAGGGTAAGATAATGGCTTCTATAATAGATAGAGTAATAGATTGTGCTAATATGGATGTATTGGACAATCAGGGTAAGGACTTATTGATGTATGCATGTCAGGGAGGATATATGAAGGCGGTAGAGACATTAGTGGAAAAGAAAAATGAGCTGGTATACAATGTAGATAATAGAGGATGGACAGCCGTAGGGATAGCGTTTGAAAGAGAAGATATAAAGATGACTGAATATCTTTTTTTGAAAGGGGCAACTAATCCTGGAGAAATAAAAGAGAAGAATAAATTTTATAAATTGCTTGGGGAAGTTGATACAAGGGCAGAAAAGCCAAAGAAGACTAGACATAAAACATTGGTAGAAAAGGCCGAGAGTGCTGACAAAAAAAGCAAGACAAGGTTAATGTAAACAGTAAAATTAAATTATGATTTTAAAGCAAAAGCGGAGAATACAGGGAGGACAATTTTATGTTGTATATATGTTTTAGAATTATGAGATTTTTTTGTGTAAGTATGATACGTTTAAACGAATTTTATTCAAAAAAGAAGAATATTTTTGATAAATGTATAGATGGAGATGTGAAAACACTTGAAAAATTAATAGAGAAGGAAAAATTAGCAGGGAACGAGGATTGTGTGAACGAAGTCAATGAAAAAGGGAAAACTCCATTAATATTGGCTTGTTTACACGGGAATATAGAGGTAGTAGATAAATTAATAGAATTAGGAGCAGACATAAATAGGATTGAAAGAGTAAATGGGTGGACACCATTGTATGCAGCATGTGTGTGCGGACGAGTAGATATAGTAAAAAGATTATTAGAAAATGGAGCAAATGTAAATAAAGGTATTAACAATGGATTTACTCCACTACAAGTGGTATGTTGGCATAGAAAAGTAGAAATTGTGGATGTATTATTAGATGCTGGTGCAGATGTAAATAAAGCTAATTATGCAGGGAAAACAGCAATTTTTTTTGCGAATCAAGTAAGTAATATAGAAGTTATAAAAAAGTTATTATCTTGTGAAGGAATAAAGAAAGATAAAGTTGCACAAGAAGCAAGGGATAAAATTAACAAAAGGGCGTTAGGTGCGTGCAAGAAAGGTAATGTGAATGAAGTAGAAGAGTTACTAGATATAATAGAAAAAGTAAAAGCAGTGGGAATAAAAAGTTTAGGAGAGTATTTTAATAAATCAAGTAAAGGAGTTAAGAGATATCTTATTAAAAGATTTGGTCTTAAAAAGACAATAGAAGCATTAAAATATATGGATAGAGATGCTACTAGTTATGTAATTGAAAAGTTATCAAACAAAAAGGAAGTAATTTGTGTGGCAAAAGGGGATATAAAAGATACTCTAGAAACGAAAATACTGGATAAATTAATTATTGCATGTGATGAAGCTGATGAGTTTGAAGTAAGAGAATTATTGGATACAGGGATAGATTCAAACAAGGTTTTATCATGCATACCAATATTAGAAAATGAAAATATAGAGAGAATATTAAAAGAAAGTATGATTGCTAGAAAGGATCAATTTGCAGTGAATTATTTTAAGAATAAGGATAGAGAAAAATTATTATCTGCGTGTGAAAATAGTGACATTAATAAAGTAGGTAGAGTATTAGAAGGGATGGGAACGATAGGATCAAAAACGTTAGGAAAAAGCTTTAATGTAGCTAATAGAGAAATTACAAAGTACTTAATAGATAAAGTTAGTATTAAGGAAACGGTTGAAGCATTACAGTATGTTAACAATGATGAGTATATAATGGATGAATTAGTAAAAAGAAAAAACATATTAAATCTAGTTGATGGAACACTAGAGAAAAAAATATCACAAAAATTAGTAAAAGCATGTGCACAGTCGGATAAGGATAAAGTGGTACAATTATTGGATACTGGAATAGATGTAACAAAGGATGAAACATACATGCAGGTATCTTTAGATAAAGAGATTAGAAAGATATTGAGAGAGCACGGAGCCAAGGAAGTAGAGATAAGGGTAGAAATAAAGAGGAATGAACCTAGAAAGGTAGAAAAGTACACAATGCTAAAATTGATTGTTAGTGGAGATGCATCAGATAAAGTAATGAAGATGCTAGACAAGGGGGCTTATGTTGATGAAGTGGACAAGAAAAGAAGATGTGCGTTGATGTACGCAATAAGGAAAGGGAATGTTGAGATTGCAAGAAAGTTAGTGGGGAGAGGAGCAAATGTAGAGTTAAAGGATGTAGAGGATAAGAGTGTTTTGATGTATGCATTAGAGCAGGGAGATAGAATGGCTTTTATAATAGATGATATGATAAATAGTGTGGATACAGATATGGTTGATAAAGACGGCAAAGATTTATTGATGTACGCATGCCAGGGAGGATACATGAAAGCGGTAGAGACGCTATTAAAAAGAAAGAATGAGCTGGTGTACAATGTGGATAATAGAGGATGGACAGCCGTGGGGATAGCGTTTGAAAGAGAAGATATAAATATGACTAAATATCTTTTTTCGAAAGGGGCAACTAATCCTGGAGAAATAAAAGAGAAGAATAAATTTTATAAGTTACTTGGGGAAGTTGATACAAGGGAAGAAAAACAAAAGAAGACTAGACATAAAATTTTGGTAGAAAAGAGTGAACGTACTAGTAAAAAAGGTAAGACGAAGTTGTAAAAAATGTTTTTGTAAAATTGATGAAAATGTGCTATACTTAAAATTCAAGACGAAAGTAAAAGAAGTGGAGATGAATTTATAGATGCAAAAATTAGGGTTAAATGAGATAAGAGAAAAGTATCTAAAGTTTTTTGAATCAAAGGGACACTTAAGACTTCCAAGTTTTTCGCTAGTTCCAGTAAATGATACTAGTCTTTTGCTGATAAATTCGGGTATGGCACCACTAAAACCCTACTTTGTTGGCAAAGAGGTACCGCCCAAAAAAAGAGTTACTACATGTCAGAAGTGTATACGTACGCCAGATATCGATAACGTAGGTAAGACTGCGAGACATGGTACATTTTTTGAAATGCTAGGGAATTTTTCTTTTGGAGATTATTTTAAAAAGGAAGCTACATCGTGGGCATGGGAGTTTATAACAAAGGAATTACAGCTGCCAGTTGATAGATTGTGGGTATCGATATATGAAGAGGATGACGATGCGCTTGATATATGGGTTAATCATGTGGGAGTTCCTAAAGAGAGAATTGTAAGGATGGGCAAGGACGATAATTTCTGGGAGATAGGGACAGGTCCATGTGGCCCGTGTTCGGAAATTTATTTTGATTTAGGAGAAGAAAGAGGCTGTCATAAGAAGGATTGTAAAGTTGGATGTGACTGCGACAGATACATAGAATTTTGGAATTTGGTGTTCACACAATTTAACAAAACAGATGATGGAGAGTATAAAAAATTAGATCATCCAAACATAGACACAGGTATGGGCCTTGAAAGATTGGCATGTATAATGCAAGGTGTAAATAATTTGTTTGAGGTAGATACAGTAAGAAATATACTAGATGCTGTGTGCAAGAGAGCCGGGGTATCATATGAAAAAGATGCAAAGACAGATGTATCAATACGAGTGATAACTGACCATATAAGAAGCACAGTTATGCTTATATCTGACGGAGTGTTGCCATCTAATGAGGGAAGAGGATACGTGTTAAGAAGGCTAATAAGAAGAGCGGCAAGACACGGTAAATTGCTTGGTATAAAGGAGTCTTTTTTGGCGGATATAGCTGACGTTGTAATAAATGAATCTAAAGGAGCATATAGACAATTAGAAGAGAACAGAAGTTATATAAAAAAGATTATAAATACAGAGGAAGGAAAGTTTCAGCAGACTATAGAACAAGGGATAGTAATTCTTAATGAATATATGAAAGAGTTAGATGACACCAAAAGAAAGATATTAGACGGGGATAAGGTATTTAAGTTACATGATACATATGGTTTCCCAGTAGATTTAACACGAGAGATACTAGAAGAGCGTGGGTTTGATTTAGATGAGGATGCATTCAAAGAGAGTATGCAAAAGCAAAAAGATTTGGCAAGAAAGGGAGCAAAGGATAAAGAAAGCGCGGCATGGAGTGAGAGTATATACCAAAGCTTAGACAAAAACATAAAGACCAAGTTTACTGGATATGATACATTAGAAGATGAGGGACGAGTGTTATATATTGTTAGAGATGGTAAATTATGCGATGTAGCACAAGAAGGAGATAGAGTGTCAGTTATATTAGATAGAACTCCTTTTTATGCACAAAGTGGAGGCCAAGTAGCTGATATTGGATATATGAGTACAAAAGATACTTTGATTTTTGTACGTGATGTACAAAAAATTGCAGACGGGAAATTTGTGCATGAGTGTGTAGTGGAAAAAGGTATAGTAAATATAAATGATAATATGAAGCTTAGTGTGCAAAAGGATCGTAGAGAAAATATAGCAAAAAACCATACAACCACACATTTGTTGCAAAAAGCACTAAAAAATGTATTAGGCGATCATGTAAGCCAAGCAGGGTCAAGCGTGGACGATAATAGATTGAGGTTTGACTTTACACATTTTGAACAAATGATAGATGAAGAGTTAAGTAGAGTAGAGCGGGAAGTAAATGAAAAGATATTAGAAGATTTGCCAGTAGAGATAAAAGAAATGAATATAGCAGAAGCAAAAAAAATGGGAGCAACTGCATTATTTGATGAAAAGTATGGTGATGTGGTAAGAGTAGTACAAATAGGAGACTATAGTATGGAGTTGTGTGGCGGTACACATATATCATCTACAATAAAGGCGGGGCTTATGAAAATAGTGTCACAAACAGGAGTTGCAGCTGGAGTACGAAGGATAGAAGCAGTGACTGGATTAGGTGCAATGTCTTATTATAGAGAAGTAGAAGCTAAGTTGGAGAGCATAGCAAAAGCATTAAAGACGGATGTTAATGAAAGTGTGAAAAAGGTCGAATCTACATTGGAAGCATTAAAAGAGGCTAATCGTGAGGTGGATAGACTAAAAACTAAACTAATGGAGAACTCGTTAGAGGATATTGTTAAGAAAAGTGTAACTGTCTTGGGAGTACCACTTATAGTGAAGCGATTTTCTGATGTTGATGCAAATGCGCTAAGGAATTTGTCAGATATGATAAGAGATAAAATGGGTAGTGTTGTTTCGGTACTAGCAGGAGTAAATGACAGTAAGATTGTATATGTCGCATCGTGCACAAAAGATTTAGTGGAAAAGGGTGTGCATGCAGGGAATATACTAAAAGAAATATCTAAGAAGACTCGTGGAGGAGGTGGAGGAAGACCGGATTTGGCACAAGCAGGAGGTATAGATGTAGATAAACTAGATAGCGCGTTAGACAGTGTTCCTAGTGTACTTAAGGCGCAAATTGAAAAGTAGATAAGAAAAAAGAGGAGGCAGTTTTGAAATGTGTTTGTTTTGTGATATAGTAGCAAAAAAAATACCAGCAGAAATTGTGTATGAGGATCGTGATGTTGTGGCATTTAAGGATATAAATCCACAGGCATCGGTTCATGTGCTTTTAGTTCCTAAAATTCATATGGATACTATAAGAGAAATATCAGAGGAAAATTCTCATTTGATATTTAAAGTACACGAAGCGGCAAAAGAAGTAGCAAAAAGGCTAGGAATATATAATAAGGGATATAGATTAATAGTTAATTGTGGAGAAGATGCAGGACAAACGGTAATGCATGTGCATTATCATCTGCTAGGAGGAGAGAAATTAGGAGAGAAAATAGTGTGATAAAGTAGATAATAATTGGATTTGATGTATTGACACTATAGAATATATTAATATATAATAGGATGTGTGCTAAATGAATAATTCCCATAATTACCCAAAGCATGAGAATGCTATTGTGAGCACAATTGTTATATTGGAGGGGAGGGGAAATAATGGCGGGAACAGAGACTAAGGTAAAAGAAAATGAAACTATAGATAGTGCCTTAAGGAGATTCAAGAGACTGTGTGCAAGAGCTGGTACAATGTCTGAATTAAGAAGAAGAGTACACTATGAGAAGCCTAGTGTAAGAAAAAAGAAAAAGGCAGAAGCAGCAAGAAAAAGGAAGTTTAAGAGAAACTAATATTTAAGGGGAGTACATAGAGTATTTTCCGATCAAGAGGAGGTAGGTTTTAGGCAATGGCTTTAAAAGAAAGACTTCTTGACGACATGAAGAGTGCAATGAAAGATAAAAATATTGTACGCAAAAATACAGTACAGATGGTAAGGACAGCGATTCTTCAAGTAGAAAAAGATAAGAAAATAGTACTTGATGACGAAGGGGTTATGGATGTCATAGCCAAAGAGCTAAAAAGCAGGAAAGATTCTTTACCAGAGTACGAGAAGAGTGGAAGAGAAGACTTAATTGATAATTTAAAGAAAGAAATAGATATATTATTAGAGTACATGCCTAAGCAATTATCACGAGAGGAATTATATGATATTGTGAAAGGCGAAATAGAGGTGTGTGGCGCGGTATCAATGAAAGATATAGGAAAAGTCATGCAGCTAGTACTTCCAAAAGTAAAGGGCAGAGCTCAAGGAAAAGAAATAAATGAGATTGTAAAAGAGATCCTTGGCTGTTGAGAAGAGCATCCCATCTTAGGAAAAGATGGGGTGTTATTTTTTTTTATGGTTAAAAGTGGGAAGGAATAGATACTTGTAGAAAATTACAACTTTTTTTTGAAAAAATTTTTACAAATTTTAAAAAAGAGGTTGCAATTATATTCCAATAAATATAAAATATAGGATGCAAGAAGAAATGACATTGAAGCAAAAAGACAAAGTATTTTGGGAGCGTGATGAGATGTTTAATAAAAAGACAGTAAGAGATATTGATGTAAAAAACAAGAAGGTCATAGTAAGAGTAGATTTTAATGTGCCGCTAGACGAGAATGGCAACATAACAGATGATAAGAGAATTGTTGGAGCATTGCCAACTATAAAATATCTAATCGATAATGGCGCAAAAACTATATTGGTATCTCACTTAGGAAGACCTAAGGATGGATTTGAAGACAAGTTTAGTATGAGACCTGCAAGAGATAGATTGTCGAAGTTATTAGGCATAGAAGTAGTTCTTGCAAAAGATGTAATAGGGGAAGATGCAAAGAAGAAGGCTAGTGAACTTAAAGCAGGAGAAGTTTTAATGCTAGAGAATGTTAGATTTCATAAAGAAGAAACAAAGAATGATCCAGCATTTGCAAAGAGCCTATCTGAGCTTGCAGAGATTTATGTAAATGATGCGTTTGGTACAGCACATAGAGCGCATGCATCTACAGCGGGTTTGGCAGACTATTTGCCGGCTGTTTGTGGTTTTTTAATAGAAAAAGAAATTCAGTTTATGGGAAAAGCTTTAGAAAATCCACAAAGACCATTTGTAGCAATACTTGGAGGATCTAAAGTGTCGGATAAAATAGGAGTTATAGAGAATCTTTTAGACAAAGTAGATTCACTAATTATAGGCGGAGGAATGGCATATACATTTTTAAAGGCTATGGGTTATCCTATTGGAGGATCGATTTGTGAAGATGATAAGTTAGATTTAGCAAAATCAATTATGAAAAGAGCAAAAGAAGCCAATGTTAAGTTGCTACTTCCTGTAGAGAATGTTGTAGCAAAGGAATTCAAAAATGATACAGAGTACAAAACAGTTAAATCGGACTCAATCGAAAGTGATTGGAGCGGGATGGATATAGGAGCAGAAACGATTAAGTTATTCACAGAGGAAATAAAGAATGCAAAAACTATAGTTTGGAATGGACCAATGGGTGTATTTGAGTTCCCTAATTTTGCGGTAGGAACAAAAGCTATAGCAAAAGCAGTAGCAGAGTCAGGAGCAGTGTCAATTGTAGGTGGAGGAGATTCTGCAGCAGCAGTAGAACAGCTAGGATATGCAGATAAAATTACGCATATTTCAACAGGTGGTGGAGCGTCACTAGAATTTTTGGAAGGTAAAGTATTACCAGGAATAGATGTATTAATGGACAAATAAGATTTGGAGGAATATAAAAGATGAGTAGAAGTGTTATAGCTGCGGGAAATTGGAAAATGAATAAACTTCCTAGTGAAGCGTGCGAGTTTGTAAAAGAGTTGAAAAATAGAGTAGCGGATGTGGATACACAAGTTATAATTGCTGTACCTTATGTGGCATTGGCGAAAGTAGTTGAAATAGCAAAAGGAACCAATATAAAGGTTGCAGCACAGAATATGCATTGGGAAGATAAAGGTGCGTATACAGGAGAAGTGTCAGCTAATATGTTAAAGGACATAGGAGTAAACTATGTAATCATAGGACATTCAGAAAGAAGACAATATTTTAATGAGACAGATGAGACAGTTAATAAAAAAGTATTAAAGGCAGTAGAGACTGGTATTAAGCCTATAATATGCGTAGGTGAGTCATTGCAACAAAGAGAGCAAGGTGTAACAAAAGATTTGGTACGTTATCAAGTTAAGATAGCTTTACTTGGATTAACAAAAGAGCAAGTAAGTGATGTAATTATAGCATATGAACCAATTTGGGCGATTGGTACAGGAAAGACTGCAACGAAAGAGCAAGCCAATGAGGTTTGTGCAATAATAAGAGATACAGTATGCGAGCTTTATGGCAAGGATGTAGCAGATAAAATTCATATTCAATATGGTGGAAGCGTAAATACAAAAACAGCAAAAGAGTTGTTTGAGATGTCAGATATAGATGGTGGATTAATTGGTGGTGCAAGCCTTAAGTTGGATGATTTTGAACAAATAGCTAAGTACAATAAATAATATAAACATAGAATAGAGAAGAAGGTGAAGTAATGAGACCAAAAATGACCGCATTGATTATACTAGATGGATATGGAATTAATCCTAAAAAAGAGGGCAATGCTGTGGTAAACGCTAATAAGACCAATTTAGATAAAATTTTTACAGAGAATCCTACTACTACGATAAAAACTAGTGGGTTAGATGTGGGTTTACCAAAAGGTCAGATGGGTAATTCGGAAGTTGGACATACCAATATAGGCGCAGGTAGAATTGTTTATCAGGAATTAACAAGAATAACTAAGTCTATAGAGGATGGGGATTTTTTTGATAAAGAGGAATTTAAGAAGGCTATAGATAATTGTAAGAAAAATAATTCTAAGCTACACATATATGGATTGTTGTCAGACGGAGGTGTGCATAGCCATATAACTCATTTATATGGATTGTTGGAACTGGCAAAAAAAGAGGGTTTAGATAAGGTTTATGTACATTGCTTTTTAGATGGAAGAGATACACCACCAGCTAGTGGAAAAGGTTATGTAGAGGCTCTTGAAAACAAGATGCAGGAATTGGGTGTAGGAAGGATTGCTACGGTTTCGGGAAGATTTTATGCTATGGATAGAGACAATAGATGGGAGAGAGTAGTGCTTGCATATGATGCCATGGTTTTAGGAAAAGGATATCAGGTAGAAAGTGCTATTGCTGCAGTAGAGGAATCATATAAAAGGGAAGAGTATGATGAATTTGTTAAGCCAACTGTTGTTATGGAAGACGGACATCCTGTGGCAAAAATAGAAAATAACGACTCTATAATTTTTTATAACTACAGACCAGATAGAGCAAGAGAAATAACAAGAGCATTTGTTGACGAGGGATTTAGTGGATTTGATAGAGCAAATGGATATTTTAAGGTTTGTTATGTTTGTATGACCCAATATGATAATACAATGCCTAATGTTGAAGTGGCGTTTAAGCCACAGGTGCTTAAAAATACATTCGGAGAGTATATAAGTGATTTGGGGTATAGACAACTAAGAATTGCTGAGACAGAAAAATATGCGCATGTTACATTTTTCTTCAACGGTGGAGTAGAGAAGGAATATAAGGGAGAAGATAGAGTTTTAGTGCCATCACCTAAAGTTGCTACATACGATTTAAAGCCAGAAATGAGTGCTTATGAGGTCGCGGATAAAGCAGTGGATAGGATAAAGTCAGGTAAGTATGATGTTATGATATTAAATTTTGCAAATCCTGATATGGTAGGTCATACAGGAGTATTCGATGCTGCAGTAAAAGCAATAGAGGCGGTGGATGTGTGCGTTAAAAAAGTAGTTGATGCAATAATTGCTGAAGGTGGAGTGGCCTTAATAACAGCAGATCATGGTAATGCTGAACAGATGATAGATTATGATACAGGAAAACCGTTTACATCGCATACAACGTATGATGTGCCACTTGCGTTGGTGGGGATGAAGAATGTTAGGTTAACCGATGGCAGATTAAGTGATATAGCACCTACTATGCTCCAAATAATGGAGATTGACGTACCGCAAGAGATGACAGGGAAAAGTTTGCTTGCGTAGAAAAAAATCACATAAATTGCAAAAATATATTGCAATTTATGTGGGATAGTTATATAATATGGACTGAAGTTGAGACAAAGGATTGAATTATATTTTAGTAAGGAAGCCAAATGAATAGATTGAAGGGAGAAGCTTTAAATGAAACAGTATTTTTATGAGATTGAGAAAGTATATGCAAGAGAGATATTGGATTCAAGAGGAAATCCTACAGTAGAAGTAGAAGTTTTTATAGAGGGAGGATTTTCAGGAAGAGCAGGAATTCCATCAGGTGCATCAACAGGTGCGTTCGAGGCTGTTGAATTAAGAGACGGAGATAAAAAAAGATATTTAGGAAAAGGTGTTACAAAGGCAGTATCAAATGTAAATGATATAATAGCTCCAGCAGTTATTGGTATGAATGCATTAGATCAAGCTGCAATTGACAAAAAAATGATTGAATTAGATGGAACACCAAATAAAGGAAAGTTAGGCGCAAATGCTATATTAGGTGTATCGTTAGCGGTAGCAAGAGCGGCAGCAGAGGCTACAGGATTGAGTCTATATCATTATATAGGTGGAACAAATGCTAAAACATTGCCAGTTCCAATGATGAATATATTAAATGGTGGGAAACATGCAGACAATAGTGTTAATATTCAGGAGTTTATGGTAATGCCAGTAGGGGCGTCATCTTTCAAGGAAGCACTTAGAATGTGTGCGGAGGTATTCCATAATTTAAAGAAGGTTTTAAAAGACAAAGGGTATAGCACAGCAGTAGGAGATGAAGGTGGATTTGCGCCAGACTTAAAGACAGATGAAGAGGCATTGCAAGTTATAGTTGAGGCTATAGAGAAAGCGGGATATAAACCAGGTGAAGAATTCAAAATTGCTATAGATGCAGCAGCTACAGAGATGTACCAAAAAGATGGAACATATCTATTCTGGAAGTCTGGAATTAGAAAGACAAAAGAAGAAATGGTAGATTTCTGGGAAGAGTGGACAAAGAAATATCCTATTATATCTTTGGAAGATGGCTTGGCAGAAGAAGATTGGGAAGCTTGGAAGATGCTAAATGATAGAATAGGAGATAGAGTTCAATTAGTAGGAGACGACTTATTTGTTACAAATACAGAGAGATTATCAAAAGGAATTAAGCTTAATGTAGCAAATTCAATTTTGATAAAGGTTAACCAAATAGGAACTTTAACAGAGACTTTAGATGCTATTCAAATGGCAAATAGAGCTGGATTTACAGCGGTTGTATCACATAGATCAGGAGAAACAGAGGATTCAACAATAGCAGATTTGGCAGTTGCGTTGAATGCAGGTCAGATAAAGACAGGTGCTCCGTCAAGATCAGATAGGGTTGCTAAGTATAATCAATTGTTAAGAATAGAGGAAGAGTTGGGAGAAGTTGCAGAGTACTTAGGAAAGAATGCATGGTTTAATCTTAAGTAAAACGAGAGGAAAATATAATTTAGATGTTATTTGTTTTGAATAGATAGTGTGCAGTAAGAGCTTTTATATAGTTGTTTAGGGATAGTCTTGCGTTCAGTGATTTCGTTTAAGAGGGGGATGTGAGGCTATCTTGTTTTGTGCCTATAATGAAGTTTATAGAAAAGTATGAAGATGATATAAAAATTAGTACTTCACTTTTTTTATAGATGGTGGTACAATTATAGAAAAGGGAGGTTTTGGAGTAAAGAAGGGATAGTATATGGGGAAGATAAAGAAAGTATTAATAAGTTCATTTTTGTTGGTTAGTTGCATAGTAGTAGAGAGGTTGATGTCTATTAGGTTACCATTCATATCGATTGGGTTCAAATTTATACCTTTCATGTTTTCAGCCATGTTGTTAGGCACAAAGTATGCAACGGTTATAGGAGTGACAAGTGATATAATAGGTAGACTTATGTTTCCTATGTCGTATTTTTTCCCGGGTTTTACATTAAGTGCGGGTATTACTGGGTATTTGTATGGCAAATTTTTGTACACGGATGGTAAGATAGAAGCAAATAAAAAGTTTCTGACAAGACTTATATTATGTGTTATAATAGTAACGCTTGTGGTTAATGTTGGATTGAATACGTTGTGGATAACGTATATTACTGACAAAGCGTCAAGAGTAATTTTACCTATTAGATTTTTAAAGCAAATAATTATGGTGCCAGTAGAAATTATGGTTATGTATATATTAACTGATAGGATGCAGTCTAGCATAAATATGTATACTAATAAAGTGCATTCTAGTATAAATGGATATAAGGGGATTATGAACAATGATTTGTTTGAAAAATGTTAGTTTTGAGTATAAAAATGGGAATAAAGCATTAAAAGGTATAAACTTAGATGTCAATCAAGGAGAGATAGTTGTCGTTATAGGAAAAAACGGATCAGGTAAGAGTACATTGGGGAATGTTATATCAGGGATTTATAATTATAATGAAGGGGAAGTTAAGTTAGATGATGAAGTTATAAAAAACAAGAAGTCTAAGAATCAGTTGCGTAGGAAAATAGGTATAGTATTTCAAAACCCAGATAATCAAATTATATTTAATAGAGTGTATGATGATATGTTTTTTATGTTAGATAATCTAGGACAAAACAAAGAAGAGATACCGAGTATAATAGAAGAAAGTTTGGACAGAGTTGGAATGAGGGATTATATTAATAGAAATCCGCATGAAATGTCATTAGGACAAAAACAGCGAATAGCAATAGCAGAAGCATTATCTATAAATCCATCATATATGGTATTTGATGAGGCGACATCTATGCTTGATGCTAAAGGGAAAAAGGATATACATGCTATAATAAAAGATTTATCTAGTAGGGGTATAGGAGTTATTTTTATAACAAACATAATGGAAGAAATTTTATTAGCAGATAGGCTTGTTGTTATAGATGAGGGCAAAATAGTGAAAATTATAAAAAAAAGTGATATAATTGATAATATAGAGTTTTTGAGAGAAAAAGGGTTCTATATACCTTTTATCATAAATGTTATATCTATGTTAGAGAAAAAGCATATTACAGTGGATAGCTTTGATGAACAAAGTATATTGTCAATCATAGAAAGGAATGTTGCTATATGATTACATATACACTAGGTTTAATAGCATTTATATTATATACACTAGCTATATTTCAGATAAGAAATACAGGTATTATATTGGTTTGCCTTGTTGTACAGATTGCTATGTTATTTGTAGTGAAAATAAATATGAAGAAGTTTTTTGCTAATTTGTATTCGATATTGCCGTTATTGTTTTTTACAGTAATATTTAATGTGATATTCAATGGAGATATTTTTGAACCATTGATTATGGGAGTAAAGATATTGACAGCATGGGGAGCTACCAATATATTATCACAAAAAATGCCAACAGTTGTTTTGGCTGGGGCTGTAGCAAATTTATTGTATCCGTTTAGAGTAGTAGGGATTGATATAGAAGAGATAACATTGATAATAACTATAGCTATTTCATTTTTGCCTATTTTGGCGAAAGAGCTAAGTTCAATAAAGAACTCACTTGCGGCTAAGAATTTTGATTTTAGTTTGAAAAATCTTATGACTAGGCCACAAATTTTTATAGTAACGTATTTGAATGCTGTTTTTAATAGAATAGATGAAATAGAAAAAAGTTTAATAGCCAAAGCGTTTGAATAGAGAAGTTAGGACGGGATTGATATTAGTAAAGCAAAAAAAATATTGCTAGTAGCTTTTTTCCTGGCAATAAATTTGGTTTTGAAGAGATTTTTATATATAAGGTTGCCGTTACTTATGGCAAAGTTTAGTTTTAGCTTTGTGCCAGTTATTTTGTGCGCAATAATTTTGGGGACTAAATATACTATATTATTGGAAGTGTTAAGTGATATTTTAGGCTGGTTGCTTTTCCCTAGAGGAGTATTTTTTGTAGGTTTTACAATAAGTGCTATGCTTATAGGGTTTATATACGGAGAAATGCTTTATTCTTGCGACAATATAATTTCAGCAAAACGTTTACTGCCGAGATTTATAATAAGTATATCATTAGTGGCAATTTTTATTAGTTTAGGATTGAATACATTTTGGTTATTTTGTATCGCTAAAAATGTAGTTAGACTTGAGTTTCCACTAAAAATAATAAGACAGATTTTATTGATACCATTTAAAGTTATTACTATGTATTATACCGTGAAGTTTTTGGAAAATAAATTAAACAATATTATAAACGAATAGAGGGCGCTTTTTAAAATTTTCACGCCCCAAAGTTTCATTCAAGAGTTCCTTCTAGTGACCAAGTGAGAGCTTTAGTTATTCTAACAGGGACAATAGTTCCAATTAAAGACTCATCACCTTCAAAGTTTACAACTTTATTTCCAGAAGTTCGACCAGTTAATTTTTTATCAGATGTTTTACTAAAGCCTTCAACTAAAACATCCAAAACCAAATCCAATAGATTTTTATTATTATCCAGGCTTACATCATTTTGTACCTTAAGTAATCGATCAAATCTATCTTTAGTTATTTCAGGAGGTATTTGGTTTGGTGAGGTGCTAGCCCGAGTACCAGTTCGTTTAGAATAAATAAAAGTGTATGCCATATCAAAATGAGCTTTTTTTACGACATCTATTGTGTCTAAGAAGTCTTCTTCTGTTTCTCCAGGGAAACCAACAATTATATCTGTCGTAATTGTAATATCAGGGATAGTTTTTCTTATGTTGTAAACAAGATCTAAATATTGCTCTTTTGTATAGTGCCTATTCATGTCAGCCAAAACTTTACTGTTGCCGGATTGTAGTGGCAAATGTATGTGATGACATACTTTGTCCAAGTCATGTATAGCACGAAGCAGATCTGGCGAGAAATCCTTAGGATGGGGTGTCATAAATCTAATTCGTTTAATGCCGTCAATTTTGTTTAATTCACGTAATAGATTAGGGAATGTAGCATTATTGTCCGATAAATCGTTTCCATAGGAGTTTACATTCTGACCTAAAAGAGTTACTTCTAAATATCCAAGTTTTGCAAGTTCTTTTACTTCGTATATAATATCAGATAATTTTCGACTTCGTTCACGTCCTCTTACAAAAGGAACAATGCAGTACGAACAGAAATTATTACAGCCATATATTATATTAACGTAAGCTCTTTTTTCATCAGTTCTGTCTATTGCAATTTCCTCTACAACATCAGAAGTAGCATTAAATATCTCTGTTACACAACAGTTATGGTCCAATACATCTAGCATAAGTTCTGGTAATTTGAATAAATTATGTGTCCCGAATATTATGTCAACATGAGGATATGTTTTTTTTATGTGATAGACAACTTCCTTTTGTTGCATCATACAACCACAAATAGCAATTATCAAATTTTTGTTTTTAGCTTTAAGATTTTTTAATGCTCCCAAATGTCCATATACTTTAAGCTCAGCATTTTCGCGTATTGCACATGTATTAAATATAATAAAGTCTGCAGCATCTTTAGATGAAGTTTTCTCGTATCCTATATTAAGTAACATGCCGGATAACTTTTCTGAATCATGTTCATTCATCTGACATCCAAAAGTTTGTACATACATTTTAAGTGGCCTACCAAGTTGAATCTTTTTTTGGTCTAATATTTTCTTGCAACAAGCCATAAAATAAAGTTGACGATTGGGTTCAGTTTCTGGTACGTTACAAGATGTGTTGATATTTTTTAAATCAATTTCAGTCATACAACGATCTCCTTTATTTTAATTTCACAAAAGATATTTTAACATCATTTGAAGCTTTTGTGAAGCTATTATTTTCTCCATATACTAGAGACAGATGCTAGGAAAGAGTTAAAATCGCTAAACTGTTTTTTAGGAAGACAAATCGTAGTAATTAATACTTTTTTATCTGATGGTAAAGTTAAGTTAAGCTTCATTCCATGTTCGTCTACGTTGCAATAGTTGGGATTTGTACACATAGCAAAGAAATAATCTTTATTTTCGCTCGAACAAATAAGTATGTTGTTTTTGATTTCATACTGAAATCTAGGAAGGGGAAAAGAACAGCGTATAATGTCATTATTTTTAAATTTTGATAGATTAAGTTCAATTTTATGTAAAACGAAAGATTTTTTGTGTACCAAGTCATTGTGAATACTGACTAAATATCTAAAGCGTGTAGGAGAATCATTAACAGTAACGATTATATTGCCTAATGGAGTTTCCAATTTTTTTAATTCCCAGCATTGATTATTAAAAAAGAGTTCTGCTTTTAATTTACTTATATCAAATTTTTCACCACAAGAATCACAATAGTGCAAAAATTTAGCTTGTGAATGTTGAACACTGTGATGAGTAACGACAGTTCCTTTCTTACAACATGGACAAGTGGTAACATGAATTTTTTCTCCCGCCTTAAGTGATTGGCTGCTTTTACTAAGAGTAACGAGAAACTCCATTTCATTTTCTGGTGAATTTGTATACATTAGTTGCCTCCTAAAAAATTATTATGATAGTATTATAACACAAAAAAAGGTGTCAATAAAATAGAAACTTTAATTAGAGTATGGCCCTATTTTTGTTATGTAAATTGTTTTTTAAATTTATACAAAAATGGGGTTGTTTTTTTGCAAATTTTATGAGAGAATAAGTTGGGAAAAAAATCAGGAAAGAGAGGTATGGTAAATGTCTATACATATAGGAGCCCCAAAAGGAGACATAGCAGAAACAGTATTATTGCCAGGAGATCCATTAAGGGCTAAGTTTATAGCAGAGAATATGTTAGAAGGTGCAGTGTGTTATAATAATGTGAGAGGAATGTTAGGATTTACAGGAACCTATAAAGGGAAAAAGATTTCAGTTCAGGGTACAGGAATGGGAGTACCGTCCATTTTAATATATGCAACTGAGCTAATAGAGTTTTATGGAGCAAAGAATCTTATTAGAATAGGAACATGTGGCTCGATAAAAGAAGATATAAAAATAAGAGATATAATATTAGCTACGACTGCGTCTACAAGGAGTGCAATAAGTAGTACAGTATTTGGAAGTGCAACTTATGCGCCAAGTACAAGTTTTGATTTGTTAAGAAAAGCATATGACAATGCAGCTAAGAAGGGTATACATGTGCATGTAGGGAGTGTATTTACAGAGGATCAGTTTTATAATGAAATTGATGATTCGAAATTGTGGGCTAGTTATGGTATGCTAGCAAAGGAAATGGAGACTTATGGTTTGTATACAGTTGCATCAAGAAATAATGTGAATGCGTTGTCTATATTGACGGTTAGTGATAGTTTGGTGACAGGTGAGCTTACTTCATCAGAGGAAAGAGAAAAAACGTTTACTAATATGGTTGAAATAGCGTTAGATACAGCTATAGATTGAAAAGGTAGGGATTTAAGATGTCTTTATATGAAAAATGGAATAAGCTTTTAGAGGATCAAGAAGGAGAGCAAGAATTTTGGAAAGAATTTTTACTTAAAGAGAAAAAAACTTATGAAGTGTTATTAGGAGATATAAAGGAAGAAGAAAAGGGTACGGTTAGTGAACTTGGCCAAAGATATAACCTAACTCCTGTTGAGGTAATTGGTTTTATAGATGGGATAAATACAAGTCTTAAGAAAGAAGTAGAACTTAGTACTCTTGATGAGGCATCTAATGTTGAACTAAAAATAGATTTTGAAAAGCTTTATTACAATATGTTGGATGCAAGAGCAGAATGGTTATACAAGCTAAAAGAGTGGGATAAGATATTGACTGTTGAAAAAAGAAAAGAAATAAAAAAAGAATTTGATAAAACAAGAATTGCTGTTAGTAATAAAGTTGGAAGGAATAAACTTTGCCCTTGTGGTAGTGGAAAAAAGTACAAGAAGTGCTGTGGTAGATAGTTTAAAAAAGATTTCCCACAAGATGATTTTTTTGCCTTGTGGGAACTTTTAATTTCTACAACATTTGGCGATGATACACTAACTTCTGTAAATAAGGTGTAAATTGCTAAAAAAACATAATAAAACAAGGTTATTTAAGGAGTGGATTAAAGTAATGAAAGAATGAGCATTTTTGTTATAGGATCAAATTTACTAGTGTAACATTAAATATAAGAAATGAGGACATAAAAATAGCGAATGCCTTAACATAAGAAGTAAAAACTACAGGGCTTATAAGGTTAGCTTGTATCGCCTTAGCATATTGGCGCTATCGAAGAAAACTTAACTGTTTGCACGTTATTGCAAAAGAAAGTTCTTAAACTTTACACTGAGAATTTTATGGTAAAAATTTGGTATGTAGGTGGGGTGGGATGTTGTGCCTTATAAAAATATTGATTGACAATTAACGGATTTGTTGGTATAATCGCATTAAGAGGGATGTGAATTTTGGTTTATAAATCTTCAAAGATAGAGAGGTTATTTGGAAGATGAAAAAAGGAAAGTTAATATTAATTCTTATCAGTTTAATAGTAGTTTTGTTAGTATTTGTTGGTTTTGCCAAAGATAGGCTTATAAAAATACCTACATTTAAGGATTTTAAAATGGAGGAGCTTTGTATTTATGCAGGGGATACAGAGGGAGAGAGTTTAATAGTTGATAAAGTTATCAAAGTTGAGGGAGGAAAAACTACAGAAGACAAAGTGGAAGTAGTAATTTCAAGTTTACAAGACAAGTTTTCAGATATTGAGTTAGAAGTTGTAAACTATGAAAATGTTATGGGAAAGAAAGTATTGGTGTTAGATCTAAAGGATAAAGATAAGCCTGTGAGTTCATATTTGAATGCTGGTTCTACTGGAAGTAGAATTAATTTAGGTATCATAGTTAATAGCTTATTGCAGAACGAAAAAAACATGTCTAATTGGATAGATGGAGTCAAGATTCTAGTCAATGGGGAAGCTTCGGTAGAAGGGGAACATGTTGATTTGAGCGAAATCTTCTATAAATCAAAGAACAAAAATATTGAATTGCAATAGAAAAATTAACTTGTGTTTGTAGCATAAGCTAATATGGGTGAGTAAATAAAGCTCAACTTATGATGTTTTTTTAAAAGATAAGTTGGCTTTTTGATATAAATAGTAATTAGTACGTTGTACTAGGTTTGAGGAGGAAAAAAATAGATGCAAGATTTGAAAATGAAAGTATTAGGATTAATGAGCATAATTGCAGCTGTTTGTGTTGTGGCATTCATAGTTGTATTCATGTTAATAAAATACGTTTTCAAGCAGGAATTAGGAAATGAAAAGATGCAAGAAATTGCTAAAGCTATAAAGGATGGAGCAATGGCGTTTTTGAGTAGACAGTATAAGACAATATCAGTGATGGCTATAGTGGTAGCTGTTGTACTTGGATTTATAACAAAAGGAAGAAGTAGTTTTAATTGGTATACATTTGTATCATTCATTGCAGGAGCAATTTGCTCAGGATTATCAGGATTTATAGGAATGTATGTTGCGGTTAGTTCTAATATAAGAGCAGCAGCAGGGGCAAGGGATAGCTTGAATAAGGCGCTTATTATTTCATTTAGAGGAGGCGCAGTAACAGGTCTTTCAGTTACTACATTAAGTCTTGTTGGTGTTGGCGGATTGTTTTGCCTGTTCGGAGGTTTAAAAGGAAGTGTCGGTGCAGTAAAAGATGCAGCTTTGCTTATATTAGGTTATGGATTTGGGGCAAGTTTTGTAGCGTTGTTTGCTCAATTAGGAGGCGGCATATATACTAAAGCTGCAGATGTTGGTGCAGATTTAGTTGGAAAGGTAGAGACTGGCATACCAGAAGATGATGAGAGAAACCCAGCAGTTATAGCTGATTTGGTTGGGGATAATGTTGGTGATTGTGCTGGTAGAGGAGCGGATTTGTTTGAATCCACAGCTGCTGAAAATATAGGGGCTATGGTGTTAGGAATAGCGCTATATCCAGTTTTTGGAATATGCGGAATAATGTTTCCATTGATAGCTAGAGCTGCAGGGATAATAGCGTCTGTATTTGGTATATATTCAGTAAAAACTAAAGAAGATGAAGATCCGATGAAGGCTTTAAACAGGGGATATAGTATAACAACAATTATAGCAGCGGTATTTTTATTTTTTATAACAAAGTTCATGTTATCAGGTGTTGGAGAGTATGCTGGTAAGGTCAGATACATAAACTTTTTTGGGTGTGCATTAATAGGATTGATATTAAGTTTTATATTTGTGTATATAACAGAGTATTACACTTCTATGTCGCATAGACCAGTTAAATCTATTGCATATTCTTCTAAAACTGGGGCTGCTACTAATATTATAACAGGTATAGCGGTTGGTATGGAAAGCACATTTTTGCCAGTTGTATTTATATCAATAGCAATATTTTTATCGTATTACTTAGGTCAAACTTCAGGTTTAAAGGAATTAGGTTTCAATGGAGGGCTATATGGTACAGCTGTGGCAACAATGGGGATGCTTGCTACATGCTCTTACATATTAGCGATGGATACATTTGGACCTATAACAGACAATGCAGGAGGAATAACAGAGATGTCTGGGGCCGAAGAGGAGATAAGAAACAGAACAGACTTGTTAGATGCATGTGGAAATACAACTAAGGCTTTAACAAAAGGATATGCAGTAGGAAGTGCAGCTCTTGCAACATTTATATTATTTTCAGCTTATTTAGATAAAGTAAAGTTAGCATTAAATATTCCATTAAGTCATATATTTACTGTTGATATAGGAAAGATAGAAGTATTTATAGGCGGACTTTTAGGTGCTACAATGGTATTTTTGTTTAGTTCAACAGCTATTAATGCAGTTGGTAGGGCGGCAAGTTATGTTATAGTTGAAGTAAGAAGACAGTTTAAGGAAAAACCAGGAATAATAGAAGGAATAGAAAAGCCTGATTATGGTGAGTGCGTGGATATAGTTACAAAAGGTGCTTTAAAAGAAATGGTATTGCCAGGGCTTATAGTAATAGTAGCTCCTATTTTGGTGGGATTTGTATTAGGCGCAGAGGCAGTAGCTGGATTTTTGATGATATCTACTATAACTGGTGTATTGTTAGCGTTATTTTTGAATAATTCAGGGGGAGCTTGGGATAATGCCAAGAAGCTTATAGAAGTGGGTGACTTTGGAGGTAAGAACTCAAAGACACATAAGTCTGGTGTTGTTGGAGATACAGTAGGAGATCCATTTAAGGATACAGCAGGTCCATCAATACACGTATTAATTAAATTGATAAGTACGGTAACATTGTTGTTCGCTGTATTGTTCGTAAAATATGCTTTGATAAGATAACAATATTTTTTGTCCACCTGTGCTACAGCCCTTTTTTAAGAGAGATGTCGTGCAGGTGGTTTTTTTTAGACAAAATATTTGTAGTTAGCGATTTATAAAGATTTGTTGCCATATCTAGTGTTACTTTATTTATTATGCGATTATTTGGATTTTGTAGCAAGGCGACAACAGATTTATTGAAAGATTGTACTTTTTTCGAATTTTTGCTTTTAATAGCAATTAACAATTCTACAATAGGATCATTCAAAATTTTTTTTGCAAATTTTTTGCTAGGTTTATCTAGTTTTTTGTTGTATAGGATATCTGTGTTTGCACCATTTGCTATTAACAATTTAGCCAATTCTATATTATTACTTGAAGATACAACAATAGATAATGGAGTTTCACCAGTAGTAACAGATATATTGGTGTTTGCGCCATGTTCAATTAAATATTTTGCCATTTGAAAATTTTTAATGTGAAGGGCTTCTAATAAAGGCGATTTGTTATTTACTAGCATATCAACATTTGCTTTATGATCTACTAAATATTTTGCTGTTGGTATATCTAATTTTATTGCTTCTATTAGTGGACATCTAGTTGGAGTGAACATATTAACATTTGCCCCATGATCTATTAAGTATTGAGTGAGTAAAAAATCAGAACCAATAGATTCCAATAAAGGGGTAGAATCGTTGATGACAATATTAACTGTTGCATTATGAAATACCAAGTATTCTACAATTCGTCTATAAAAAGCAATTCTAAAATTAGATTTGTCTAAATTAGATTTCAGATATTTTATTGAACACATCAAAGGGGTAGATTGATTGCATTCTAGATTAACATCTGCTTCATTTGTAACGAATAATTTTACTAATCTAAAATCACCTTTTTTACAAGCCATATAAAGAGGAGTAAGGCCATCAGAATTTTTTTGATTCACAATTAATTGTAGTAGTGTAGTGCATTTTTCTTTGCAGATAATTTTAAAAGGAGAGCAATTGTATATATCTTTTTTATACACATTTGACCCACTAGATATTAATAATTTAGCCATGTCAAATCTTTTGCGTAGACAAGAAATCAACAAAGGTGTTCTTCCTAATTTATCTGTTTCATCAACATTGGCATTAAAATCTAATAATAATCTTAAAAGATCTATATCTTCATTTTTGCAAGCAACAATAATAGGAGTGTTACCATATGTATTTTTTTTGTTTATATTAGCATTATTTTGAAGTAATAATCTAACTGCTTCTATATTTTTTTTGTATATTGATATCCATAAAGCAGTCTGTTCAAACATGTTGGAGTAGTCTATATCAACATTATGTTGCAATAATAATTTTAACAAGAGTATATTTTTTTGTTCACAAGCGAAAATTAGAGGAGTATCTAAATTACAAAAGTCTTTTTGATTTGGTTGAGCATTATTTTGCAATAATATTTTTGTTATGTGTATATTTTTAGAAATTAAGGATGCCCATAAAGGAGTATCTCCATTATTGTTGCAAAGGTTTACATCAGCATTATTTTGCAATAAAAATTCTACTAAATTAGAGTGGTTATATTTACATGCAGTCCACAATGGAGATTCTCCAGTTTTATTTTTATAATTTGGGTTAGCATTATTTTGAATTAAAATTTTTGCAATATCTAAATTTCCATGCACGCAAGCAATGTACAAAGGAGTTTTCCCAAAGGTGTTAACCAAATTTATAGTAGGGTTTGAGTATGCTAATAATAAATTAAGTAGATTAATATCATTATGTTGACATGCGTATGTTAGAGGTGTATTTCCATTATAGCCAATATCAGCATTTGCACCATTTTCTAGTAATGATTTAACTAGATCATAGTTTTTTTCAAGGATAGCGCTCCAAAGTGGAGTTTCACCTTTTTTGCTTGTAGTATTAATATTTATTCCCAATTGTATAAGAAATTTTGAGAACCCTATATTACATTTTTTGAATAAAAAGTTTAGCCATAAATCCCCATTTTTATTGCTTTTTAAGAGGAATTTTTCCATATAATTTTTTAAAGAATTAAGAAATGCGTTTAGATATTTCATAGAATCCGCTCCTTTTGTCATTATTGTACATATCAAAATATTTTTCATCAATAAGTTAACAAATAGTTGGTTACTACGATTAATCCCTTACAATATAATCTTAACGTGACATCCTTTTCTATATACACCTCAAATTTTTTTATAAAATTCTTGGCGTACGTACCACGCTTTTGTAAAGATTTATGAACTTACTTATTTTGGTTTTGGGGTGCACTCTAAACAGTATATATTTATCATAATTCCACCCTTTATGCGCACTATATTGTATTTGGGAGAAATATATCTCTTTCCAAAATGTTTTTATCAAATACTTTTTTTTCTATACTTAACAACAAATACAACGAAAATACAGAATGTGCATTCTTATCCAATTTCATTGCTTTAATCTCCTATTTTTCGACTAATATTAGTTTAGTATATTATCCCAAAATTGTCAATGCTATATTTTTTTAGTGGATTTATCCCTCATTTCTACAAGTGAGGGATGAATCGCTAAATTTTTTATAAAAATTCATTTATGTGGGGGAATTTTTATCTAAAAATTTTTGATAAATAAAAAAGATACTAAAAATAAAGACAAAAGTTTAAAGAGAAGGGAAGATCATAGATTATACTATTCACATTAAATATTAAAATTTATTAACATGTGTTAAGAAATAACGACAATTATTAAGATTTGTAGTTAAAACTTGAAAAGAAGAATGATATCCTATATACTGAAAATGAAGGGTAGTCTTGGACAGTACACAATAAAAGTCAAATAAAGAAGACAGGTGAGTGATATGAGAGAAGAATACAGAATTCAATTATGGAAGGAATATGATAAAACAAAAGAACCTGACATAAGATGTAAATTAATAGAGGAGTATTCCTATCTTGTTAAGCTTATTGCTGGAAGACTTAGTACTTATTTTGGATCTAATATGGAGTATGACGATTTGGTGGGTTATGGTGTGTTGGGCTTAATAGATGCTGTGGATAAGTTTGATATAAAAAAAGGAGTAAAATTTGAAACTTATGCAACTCTAAGAGTACGAGGAGCCATAATAGATCATATAAGGACACTTGATTGGTTACCTAGATCCATAAGAAGGAAAAGCAAAGCAGTGGAAAAAGCCTGTTGGGAGTTAGAATGTGAGTTAGGACATTCAGTGTCTGACGAGGAAGTTGCGAGTAAGCTAGGGCTTTCGATGAGTAAATTTAATAAAATAATGCGAGATGTAACTTTGGCAAAAATGGTATCTTTAGAAGAGGTCATGGAGCAAAATTCAGAGTATTCGTTAAAAAATACCATGGGGACTAAAGAAAAACCAGAAGGACATTTGGCGCTTTTAGAAGTAAAACATTTACTAATGAAGGCCATAAAGTCATTGCCACCAAAAGAAAAAAAAGTTATATCATTATATTATTATGAAGGATTAACATTAAGAGAAATAAGTATTGTAATGGGGGTTACTGAGTCTAGAATATCTCAATTACATACAAAGGCAGTGTCTAGATTAAATTTAAAATTAGCTAATAATAAAGAAGCCTTAATATAGATACTCCCACTTTGCTGTGTGGGAGCTTATAGAGTTATATATTAATTATTGTTTGTATTAGATGAAGGATATGAATTGTTAGTATAAGATTGAAAAACTTTTTTTACTATAGTTCCTCCAATTTTACCAGCTTCTTTTGAAGTTAGGTCTCCGTTGTAACCAGGTTTTAAGTTGACACCTATTTCTTTTGCTATTTCATATTTCATATCATCAAAAGAAGTTGTTGATTTGCTATTTGATTTGTTTGCCATTTTAAAGGTCACCTCCTTACGCTAATATTATGTCACCAAAATAAATAAATATGTCTAGAAGTTTTTTCCTAAAAAATAGAATAAAAATAATAAAATTAGATATATTTATTGTAGCTATAACAAATATAGGTGAAGAATAATGTTAAAAAAATCTACATTACTAATAGTATGCTTGTGTATGTTTATAAATATACAAATGAATTGTTTTGGCGATGATAATTTAGATGATGAACCTGACTATCCAGTTTTTTTAAAACAATCAACTAGTATACCCAACGTGGAAGCCCAAAGTGCTATAGTGATAGACTGTGATACGGGAAGAGTTTTATACGAGAAGAACGCATATCAAAAAAGGCCGATGGCTAGTACTACAAAGATAATGACAGCCATATTAGCTATAGAAAATGGAAATTTAAATGATACAGTAAGCGTAAGTAAAAAAGCTGCGTACGTAGGAGGATCTACAATAAAATTAAAAGAGGGTCAGACGTATAAGTTAGTGGAATTATTGTATGGCCTTCTTATGAAATCAGGAAATGATGCAGCTATAGCAATAGCCGAACACATAGGAGGAGATGTTAATAAATTTGTAGAGATGATGAACAAGAAGGCATTAGACATAAATGCATTAGATACTAATTTCGTAAATCCACATGGATTAGATAATAATAATCATTATACAACAGCCTATGATTTGGCCAATATGGCCAGATATGCTATGAAGAAACCAGAATTTGCAAAAATAGTCGCAACAAAAAATAAATCAATTAGCGGAGGTAAAGTTTTCAATAATACGAATGAAATGTTGTTTTTATATCAAGGATGTAATGGAGTAAAAACTGGATTTACAAGCAAAGCAGGTAGATGTTTGGTTACATCAGTACAGAGAGGGACTGAAAATTACATAGCAGTTGTATTAGGGTGTGAAACAAAAAATAAAAGGGCTCAAAGTAGTAAGGAAATATTAGATTATGCATATGGGAATTATAAAAGATATGAATTAGTGAACAAAGAATATGTGTATACAACAACAAATGTAAAAAAAGGAAAATCTAAACATATAGAAACAATAGCTAAGGATACAATAGTATTACCACTTAATGAATATGAAAGATCGAATTTGTATACGAATGAATACGTAGAAAAGGACTTGGTGGCTCCGATAAAAAAATATAAAAAGGTAGGATATATTGAATTTAAAGTAGATGACAAGGTTATAGCAAAAACAGATCTTGTAGTAAAGAACAGTGTTTTACAAAAAGATTTTTTGGATTATTTAAGAGATTTTTTCTGCTGTGTATAAAGTATGCGCAATAGAAAAAAAGAGTGAAAATACTATGGATTAGCTATATTGCAAAATCTATAGTATTTTGTAATATAAGTTTAAAAATATATTTTTTGAGAAAAAGTTGAAATTTATGATTTCTTATGGTAAAATTATATTGTACGTTAAATTTATAGAGTATTTCGGGTATAATAAGGGGAGTTTTGGTATGGCTATTCTTGTTACAGGTGGTGCATGCTATATAGGAAGTCACACAGTATTAGAATTAGTAAAAGAAAAAGAGAATGTTATTGTGCTGGATAGTCTCGAATGTGGGCACAAAGAGGCTGTGATTGGTGCTACTCTAGTGGAAGGGAGTACAAATGATAAGGCTTTATTGGAAAGATTGTTTAAAAAATATGATATAGAGGCAGTCATTCATTTTGCTGGGTATATATCTGTAGAAGAGAGTATGAGAGATCCACTAAAGTACTATAATAATAATGTTTCAGGAATTATAAATTTATTGGAGGCTATGCAACAAAATAATGTATTTAAAATTATATTTTCATCTACTGCTGCAGTTTATGGAGAAGAAAAAGAAGAACCTTTTTTAGAGACAGACAAGCTATCCCCTTATAGTGTATATGGAAAAACAAAACTAATGGCAGAAAATATTTTAGAAGATTCTAAGTTAGCATATGGAATATCTTATATCGCATTAAGATATTTTAATGCATGTGGTGCGGATAAAAATGGGGAAATTGGCGAAGCACACAAAAATGAGACACATCTAATACCACTGGTATTGCAAACAGTATTGGGACAAAGGGGTAGTATAAATATATATGGTACTGATTATAATACAAAAGATGGGACATGTATAAGGGATTATGTGCATGTATCAGATTTAGCGAGGGCACATGTTTTAGCATTAGAAAAACTTAGAAGAGATAATCAAAGTGGAGTATATAATTTAGGCAATGGTGTAGGTTTTTCTGTAAAAGAGGTTATAGACAAGGTAAGATTTGTTACAGGGGTTAATATTAAAGAAAATATACTGGAGAGAAGAAAAGGAGATGTGCCATATTTAGTTGCTTCATCGCAAAAGGCTAGAAAAGAATTGAGGTTTAATCCAGAGTATACAAAACTAGAAGACATAATACAGACTGCGTGGCAGTGGCATAAGAATAGGAGATATTGATAAGAAGAGAGGAGGGGTGGTATATGTTATTAAGAGAAGAATTAGAGGAGTTAGAGGAGAAAATATTATCACCTTATGCTACTTTAAGTAAAAAATCTGCTGGGCGTCTTAAAGAGGAAGTTGAATGTACAGAACGTACAAAATTTCAAAGAGATAGAGACAGAATAATATATTCTAAGGCATTTAGGAGACTAAAGCACAAGACGCAAGTATTTATATCACCAGAAGGAGATCATTATAGAACAAGGCTAACTCATACTTTAGAAGTGGCTCAAATAGCTAGGAGTATAGCAAGAGGTTTAAGATTAAATGAGGATTTGACAGAGGCTATTAGTTTAGGACATGATTTAGGACATACACCATTTGGACATACAGGAGAGAGCGTGTTAAATGAAATTTGTAAACATGGTTTTTTACATAACGAACAGAGTCTTAGAGTGGTGGATTATTTGGAGAATAACAATAGAGGACTTAATCTTACAGTTGAAGTAAGAAATGGCATATTAAATCACTCAGGAAACAATATTGCATCAACTCTAGAAGGGTGTATAGTAAAATTTGCTGATAGGATAGCGTATATCAATCATGATATAGAGGATGCAATTGAAGGTCATATACTAACAGAGGATGATTTGCCCAAAGATTGTGTCAAGGTATTGGGTAATACTTCATCTAAGAGAATCAATAATATGATAATAAATATAACGAAGAATTGCAGGGATAAAAATTATATTAGGATGACAGATGAATATTGGGCAATGACAAATAAATTAAGAGATTTCATGTTTGAAAATGTTTATATAGGGTCAGTTGCAAAAAAAGAAGAAAAAAAAGCTTGCAATATAGTGAAGGGGGTGTATAATTGCATATTAGATGATCCAGAAAAATTTTTGCCAGATGAGTGGAAAGCTATGTTAAAAGAACAGGACGTAGATAGAGTTGTGTGTGACTACGTAGCCGGTATGACAGACAGGTATGCGGAAAATTTTTTCTTAGATCAGATATGTGGCATAAGTGGGATATAAAGAAATAATTAATTTGACTATTGTGTAAAAATTGGGTAAGATGTAGAGGTAAGCTTTTTAGAAGATGATTTAAAAGAGTATAATTATTTTTAAGTATACAAAAATACATTAGGGGGGTTAAATATGGGTGAGGTTATTGTTATAACTTCCGGAAAAGGTGGAGTAGGAAAGACTACGACTACAGCAAATATCGGGACAGGTTTATCTTTGTTGGGGAAGAAAGTCGTTTTGATTGATACAGATATAGGACTTAGAAATTTAGATGTAGTTATGGGCCTTGAAAATAGAATAGTATATGACTTAGTAGACGTAATAGAAGGGAATTGTAGAGTAAAGCAAGCGTTAATTAGGGACAAGAGATATGAGGGATTGCATCTTTTGCCAGCCGCACAAACTAGAGACAAATCTGCAGTGAATCCAGATCAGATGATAAAACTTTTAGATGAAATCAAAAAAGATTTTGATTATATATTAATTGATTGCCCAGCTGGAATAGAACAAGGATTCAAAAATGCAATAGCAGGAGCTAACAGAGCTATAGTTGTTACTACACCTGAAGTTTCAGCAGTAAGAGATGCAGATAGGATAATAGGGTTATTAGAAGCAAATGATGTGAAAGATACAAGGCTTTTGATAAATAGAGTAAGGGTTGATATGGTAAAACGTGGAGACATGATGAGCATAGACGACATAATAGATATTTTGGCAGTAAAGTTAATAGGTGTAGTTCCTGACGATGAAAAGATAGTAGTTTCTACAAATAGAGGGGAACCAGCAGTTACAGATTCAAAGTCAATGGCTGGTAGATCCTATAGGGATATAACCAAGAGAATAATTGGAGAAGATATACCTATAGAGGATATATGCAGCGAAGAAGGCTTTATGTTAAAAATAAAAAAAATATTTGGTTTTAAGACAGTATAAAAGAGGGGGGACAAAAAATGAATTTATTAAAGTTATTTAGTCGTACAAAGACATCAAAAGATGTTGCAAAAGAACGGCTTAAGCTTGTATTAGTTCATGACAGAGCGAATGTTTCTCCGCAGTTTTTAGAGATGATAAAAGGAGAGATTATAAAGGTCATTTCGCATTATATGGATATTGAGGAGAATGCATTGGATATACAAATGACTAGAACAGAAAGTGAAGATGGAGAAAGATATGTTCCAGCCTTGATAGCGAATATCCCTATCAAGAATATGAAATCTTAGATAATAATAAAAAAATGGATTGTGGTGTATATGAATATTGCTTTAGTGGCACACGATAAGAAGAAAGAATTAATGGGTGCGTTCTGCATTGCGTATAAGAGTATATTGAGTAAACACTCTTTAGTCGCAACGGCAGGGACGGCATCTGTTGTGGAAGAAGCGTCAGGGCTTGAAGTTGTGAGAGTCTCTCATGGTATAGTGGGTGAGCAACAGTTAAGCTCTAAGGCGGCGTATGATGAAATAGATTTGGTTATATTTTTTAGGGATCCTATAACTAAGGATATTAATGAACCAGATATAGGAAGATTGCTTAATTTATGTGACCAAAATCATATTCCATTCGCGACCAATATTGCTACAGCTGAGCTTTTAATAAAGTCTTTAGAGCGAGGAGAGTTGGAATGGAGAAATAACATAAGGTGAGGGTTACCCCAATATTCTTACCTTAGTTATTTTTTTACCTAAAATTTAGCAAGAATACCCTAATTTACTTGACACATACAAAAAATAAAAAAATAAAATTTTTCACTTTACAAGAGACCAAACTTGCTATAAAATAATGTTTGAGCTTGTTAACAGATTAAGTGTTTAAGTAAGGTGAAACAGATGAAAAAAATATTTTTGGCATCGGGATCCCCGAGAAGACGAGAGTTATTAAGAAACATAGGATTAAAATTTGAAGTAGTAAAGAGCAATTTTGACGAAAATACAGTGGATTTTGAGAGAACGCCTCAAGAATTAGCAGAGAGTTTGGCTTATGGGAAAGCTAAAAATGTGAAGAGTTTAGTGGATCAGGGAATTATAATAGGTGCAGATACACTTGTTACCTTGGACAATAAGGTCTATGGTAAACCCAGAGATTCAAAGGAAGCATTTGATATGCTTAAAAGTCTAAGCGATAAGACTCACGAAGTTATAACGGGGGTGGTCTTGATAGATACAGTTACCAATGAAGTACTTGTAGAGCACGAAATTACCAAGGTTACGTTTAATAGATTAACTAATGAAGAAATAACGGCGTATATAAAGAGTAATGACTACCAAGGTAAAGCGGGAGCATATGGAATACAAAATAGAGGCGCCGTACTTATAAAAAAGGTGGACGGATGTTATTTTAATGTTGTAGGATTACCGATTGGTAGAGTGTGCAGGATGTTAAAAGATATGGGTGAGGTTTTATATGATCACTGGGGCTAGAGGTAAATATAGAAGATAGTAGATAGGAGATTTTAGAGCATGGGATTTTTTAGCAAAGATATAGGAATAGATTTGGGTACAGCAAATATATTGGTTTATGTAAAAGGCGAAGGGATAGTAGTGAGCGAACCCTCGGTTGTGGCTATAAATACAAGAACTAATCAGGTTTTAGCAGTTGGGAATGAAGCAAAGAATATGATAGGAAAGACACCAGGTGATATAATGGCTATACGGCCAATGAAGGATGGAGTTATTGCTGATTTTGATATTACTCAGGACATGTTGAAATATTTTATAGAGAAGGTTATGCCAAAGAATATATTTAGAAGTGTGCTTAGGATAAAACCTAGAGTTACAATATGTGTACCTTCAGGAGTTACGGAAGTAGAGAGAAGGGCAGTAGAGGAAGCAACTATGCAGGTTGGAGTAAAGGAAGTATATTTGATGGAAGAACCTATGGCGGCAGCGATTGGTGCTAATCTTCCTGTAGCTGAGCCTATAGGTTGTATGATTGTGGATATAGGAGGAGGTACTACAGAAATTGCTGTAACTTCTTTAGGAGGAATAGTAACGAGTTTGTCATTGAAGGTTGCGGGAGGCATGCTAGATGACAGCATAGCTATATATATAAAGCGAGAGCATAATTTGTTGATAGGAGACAGAACAGCAGAAGAGATAAAGAAAAAGATAGGTGCAGCATTTAAAAGGCCTAAGAGAGAAGAAATGACTATTAGAGGAAGGGATTTATTGACTGGTTTGCCAAAGAATATAATGATATCTTCAGATGAAATATTGTTTGCATTAAAAGAGCCTATATCACAAATAATAGAGGCTATAAAAGATACATTGGAGAAAACGCCACCTGAGTTGGCATCAGATATAATGGATCAAGGAATAGTGTTAGCTGGTGGTGGTGCGATGTTACATGGATTAGACCAATTAATAAAAAAAGAGACAGGCATAGATGCAAAGATAGCAGAAAATCCGCTAGATTGCGTAGCGTTAGGAGCAGGAAGGTTGAGTGAGGATATGGAGATGTTACGTAAAGTATTAATGGCGACTAAGAAGTAAGTTGATTTATTTTTTAGTTGTCAAAAGAAAGGATAAAGGCAATTGAGAGATTTTAATATTAAAGTTGTTATAACGATGGTGGTAATTACATTTATATTAGTTATACAGGGACTTTATGCGAGAGACATATTGGGGCTTGATTTTTTACAAAGACCGTTGTCGTACATTGTTTATCCTTTTGGAAAGCTATTTACATATACGAAAGTTGAAGTTAACAATACCAGAAAATATTTTAAAGATGTTGATGAGTTATCTAAGGAAAATGAAAAATTAAAGCGGAAGGTAGACGATCTTGAAAAGTATATTTCTAAAATATTGTGGTTAGATGAAAAGAACCAAGAGTTAAGAGAGACGTTGGAATTAAGGGATTCTATCAAAGGGTATGATTTTATTGGGGCAAGCATTATAGCAAAAGATGCAGGTAATTGGTTTGAGATATTTACAGTAGACAAAGGAAGCAAGGATGGGATTTATAAAGATAGTTTTGTTATTTTTGAGAAAGGACTTGTTGGTAGAGTATATAGAGTAAGGGAGAATACTTGCGATATAATATCTATTTTAGATAAAAGCAGTGCAGTAGGAGCACGGTTAACAAAAACAAGAGAATTAGTTTTAGCAAAAGGTGATATAAGGTTAAAAAATAGAGGGCTTTGCAAATTAGAGTACATTCATTCGGACGCTAAGATAGAGGTAGGAGATGTTGTTGAAACGTCTGGATTGGGTGAATATTTTCCGAAGGGAATAGAGATAGGTAAGGTAAGAGAGGTAGTAAATCCAAATGATAAGTTAGAAAGATATGCGATAATAGAGCCTAGTGTTGACTTAAAGAGGATAGAGGAAGTTTTAGTGGCAGTAAAAAGGTAGAAAGTAGGTAAATCAATAATGAAAAATAAGTTGTACATTATTTTAATTTTAGTCCTATCAATAGCGTTACAGATGACACTTATAGAAGGGATAAGAATTGCTAATGTTAAGCCTAATATAGTGTTAATATTTGTGTTATTCTTGGGAGTTTGTGCGACTGGAAGTGATTTATTCTTCGGCGGGATTTTAGCAGGGGTTATGCAGGATTTATTATCTTCAAAGATAATAGGAATGTATTTGATTACAAATATATTGTTTTGTATGATAATGTATACAGTGAGGAAAAGAAGTTATAGAAAGGATTTCTTGATATTTTTGTTTGTAGCGTTTATATCATTTTTATTATATGATAGTACAGCATATTTGCTTACTTCTTTTCCAGAGACACTTGGTGAATTGTTTTTTGTATTAAAGAACTTTATTTTAGTTGGAGCGATGTATAATACGGCTTGTGCGATCCTAATTTTTGGACTTGCTAAGAAGAAAGAAATTATATAGGAGAAATATCATGATAGAAAAATTAAAAGATAGATGTAATCTGGTTGCTATATTTTTTATAATAATGAGTGCACTTATTATTACGCAGTTAATTAATCTGCAAATAAATAAGGGAAAGTATTATGAAGATATTTCTCAAAAAAGATTGTTAAGAGAAAGATACATCGTAGCTCCTAGAGGTAATATTTTAGATCGTAATGGTGTGCCAATAGCAGTTAATAGGACTGGATTTTTAGTAAATTTGTACAGAGAGAAGAGAACAGTAGATGAATTAAATGAGTTAATAAACGTGGTGATAAATATACTTGAAAAGAATGGTGATTGTTTTGAAAGTTCTCTTTCTAAATATTTGACAATTAGTCCTATTGATTATGGTCCATATATAAAGTCGTCAGAAAAAGAGACAGAAAAATGGAAGAGGGAAATGGCAATAAAGAAAAGTGATATAGAACTAATGAGTACGCCAGAAGATGTTTTTAATTATCTTAGGTATACAAAGTTTAGTATTAGTGATAAATACACAAAAGATGAAGCATATAAGATAATGGCGATAAGATATGAAACACTAATGAAGGGGTATTCTCAATTTAGTCCATTAGTTGTGGCAAGGGATATAAGTAAAGAGTCTGTTCTTGAATTAGAAGAAAAGAATGCGGAGTTACCGGGTGTTTCTATAGAGACAGAATCATACAGGATATATAATGACGCGACGTGTGTAGCACATTTGTTGGGATATGTAGGGATAATAAATAAAGAAGAGTACGACAAAATGAGTAAAGACGGATATGGAATAAATGATATTATTGGTAAAAATGGTATTGAATATAAAGCAGAGAAATACTTAAGGGGAAAAAAGGGAGAAAAGAAAATAGAGGTTGATACAATAGGGAAGAAAACAGGCGAAATACAAAAAACTCCGCCAGTACAAGGGAACAATGTCATTTTAACAATAGATTATAATTTACAAAAGATAGCGATGGAGTCTTTAAGAAAAAATATAGAGTTAATAAAGAAGGGGAAAGATAATAGAATAAATTTTGGAGATGCTTATGCTGGAGCGGTTGTAGCGATTGATGTAAACACAGGAGAGGTGTTGGCTATGGCAAGTTATCCAAGTTATGACCCTATGATATATTTAGCGGGTGCAGATGACAAGGAAGCGCAAAAGAAGAAAATAAGTTTGCTAGTAGATAACAAAAATTCACCATTATTAAATAGGGCGGTACAGGGCACGTATACACCAGGGTCTACTTATAAACCTATAACGGCGATAGCGGGTTTAGAGGAAGGAGTAATAACTAAGGATACAATTATTTATGATAAAGGAGTTAGCGTGTTAGGTGGATGGAAATTTAAGTGTTTGGAGTATAGAATGGGACTAGGAGCACACGGAGGCTTAAATTTAAAAAGAGCCATAGCAACATCATGCAACATATATTTTCATGAATTAGGTGTAAAAGTAGGAATTGATAAGATTGACAAATGGGCAAAGGAGTTTGGACTAGGAGAGCTAACGGGAATAGACGTTCCTGGAGAGTTAAGAGGGATCAGGGCTAACAGGATCACAAAGAAGAGATTAAGGAATGATGAGTGGAGGATAGCGGATACGGCACAAATGGCAATAGGTCAGTTTGATAATACCTTTACGCCTATACAGTTAGCAAATTATATAGCAACAATAGCTAATGGTGGCAAAAGATTTAAGCCAACTATTGTAAAGAGGATAGAGAATAGAAAGGGAGAGATAATAAAAGAGAGCAAGAATGAGTTTCATCAGATAGGGTTAAAAAAGGAAACAGTAGATGCAATACATGAAGCAATGGCTGCTGTTGCAAAGAGAGGAGGAACAGCGGGGGAAACATTTAGGGATTTTAAAGTGAAGGTTGCGGGTAAAACAGGAACACCAGAGACAGGAGGAGAGTCTAAGCATTCATCTAATGCAGTTTTCATATGCTATGCTCCTGTGGAAAAACCTCAGATTGCAGTGGCAGTGGTAATAGAAAGAGGTGTTTGGGGAAGTAATGCCGCACCGGTTGCAAGAGATGTTTTAGCAGAATATTTTAAAGACTAGAAAAAATTTTAAAAATATAGTATATTGTATTATGGAGTAGAAAATGTAGGATATTAAAAGATAAAATTGGAGGCGACTTGGTATGCGAGAGGTTAGTGTCGGATTTAAAGGGACGGTAAATTGCCTGACAATGATATTGCAAGAGAATGATGAATTTGATTTTATATTAAAGGAAATAGAAAACAAGATAGATGATGCAGGAAAATTTTTTAAAAATGCCGTGTTGGATGTTAAGTATAGAGGTAAAGATTTAACGCCGTACCAAGAAAAGAGAATTATGGACTTGCTGTCTAAAAGAAGTGGTGCGACAATAAAGAGTATAGGAAAAGAAGAAGAAGAAGAGAAGACATCTGGTTTATCGAAAGATTTTATGCACATTCCGTTTGATGGATTAGAAGAAGGAATGTCTAAGTTTTACAGAGGAACATTACGATCAGGGCACAAAATAGATTTTGATGGGAACGTAATTATTATGGGGGATTTGAATCCAGGAGGAGAGATAAGGGCAACAGGAAATGTTGTTGTGTTAGGGTCATTGAGAGGAACAGTTCATGCAGGATCTAATGGGAATAAGAATGCGATAATAGTTGCACTTATTTTAAAGCCAACTCAGTTAAGGATAGCCGATATAATAACAAGGCCACCAGATGAAGAAGAAAAGGTACTTACTATATCACCAGAGATGGCATACATAAAAAATGATAGAATGTATATAGAAAGTTTTTTGCATAAACAATGACCAAAGGAAGGTGTAGGCTCCTTGATTAGTGAAAGATTAAAATTACGTGCAGATTTGAGTACAAAGACGTATGAGGTTCAGTTTAAAAATTTTGAAGGTCCGTTTGATTTGTTGTTTCATCTTATCGAGAAAAATAAGTTAGATATATATGATGTACCAATTGGTGAAATAACAGATAGGTATATGGAGTATATTTTAAAGATGCAAGAGTTAGATTTGGATATAGCAAGTGAATTTATAGTTATGGCGTCCACGTTGTTATATATAAAATCTAGATCACTTTTGCCGTCTAATAGAAAGGAAGAAAAGGATGATATAGAGGTATCATCCAAAGATGAGCTTATACTTAAGTTAATAGAGTACAGAAAATATAAGAATGTTGCAAGTATATTTAAAAAAAGACATGCACATTGGAGTATGATTTATTATAAGTTGCCAGAGAAGATAGTATTGCCTGTTAAAAGAGAAAGATTTAATTTATCGTTAGACAAGTTGATTGATACATATGAGGATTTAATGAGAAGGAACATAGAGAAAGAAAATAACAATAAGAAGAAAATGATAAGGATATTAAGAATTGAAAAAATAACAGTCAAGCAGAAAATAAAAGATATATTAGATAGATTTAAGTCTATGTGTAGTTTTAAGTTCAAGGATGTATTTAAAAAGAAAAGCAAAATAGAAGTAGTTACGGGTTTTATGGCGATGTTGGAGCTAATAAAGTCAAAAAGAGTGATCGTGGAGCAAAAAAAACCATTTGATGATATTTTGTTGAAAAAAAATGAAGACTTTAGGGAGGATGAAGTTTTAGAAAATGAGTGATAATAGTTCAATAATAGAGAGTATACTTTTTGCGTCAGGAGAACCTGTATCGATAGATGTTATAACTAATTTATTGGGAATGAATAAAGAGGATGCAAGAGAAGCATTAGAGAAACTTGATGAAGAATATAAAAAATCTAATAGGGGGATTATGTTAAGAAAAGTACAGGATTGTTATTTGCTCTGTACAAAGCCTGACAACTATGAGTATGTGCAAAGAAGTGTACAGCCAAGAAGACAGCAAGATCTTTCGAAAGCAGCGTATGAGACATTAGCAATAATTGCATATAATCAACCTACAACAAAGGCCAGAATTGATAGTATAAGGGGAGTGTCTAGTGATAAAGCGATACAGACATTGTTGGACAAAGAATTAATTTGTGAGGCTGGGAGAATGGATGTAATAGGAAGGCCTATAGTGTATGAGGTTACAGATGAATTTTTGAAGGATTTTGGATTAGATTCATTAGATGAGTTACCTGTTTTAGAGGTAATGGAAAAAGAAGATGGAGATGTAGATATAGATATGATACTTATATCAGACAAAGAGAAATAATATATATCAAAAAATGTTTGAACTCGCAAATGCCTTGCAAGTTCAAACATTTTTGTAATGTGTTATATATTTTAAGAACTTAAGTAGCCAAAGTTTCTATATAACTTATAAAATAATTTCCAACCTAGGTTTTTTATTTGGCTTATTTAATTCCTCTTGAGGGATCATATCTAGTTTGCGTTTAAAGTTTTTACTTAAATTCTTTTTGGATATGCGTATATCTTTTATTTTCATTTCAACCTTATCATTATATTCATGAAGGTTAAAGGAAACATCTACACGATCATATTTCTTTATATAGCCTGCCATATCTCCCATATCGAAAGCTATTGCATCTATTTCAGTATTATTGTTTGATAACGTTAATCTTAAATGATTACCGTTGTTTATTCTTTGAGGTTGATTTGTTACTTTCATGCTACGACACAAAAATATAGGATCTGAATTTTTGAATAAATTAAAATCTCTAAGTTTTCTAGCATTATCTAAAGTTAGACCATCTGCATTAATTTCTATAGATTCTAATTTCTTTTCAAGTAGTTTTATATTTTGTATTTTCAAACTAATTTTGCCCATAAACTCAGAAACTTCAAACTGAACATCTACACAAGATCCTTTTTTTATGGTACTTACCATATCTCCCATGTCAAAAGCTATTGCATCTATAGGTGGAGTATTATCTCCTGCTAATACTAATCTTAAATGATTTCCGTTTTTTGATTTTTGAGGCCAATTTACTATTCTCATACAATGACATGAAAATAAACCACAAGAATTTAATTCTTTTAGTAAAATAATTTTTTCCATAAACGTTTCATCTGCTTCAATTTCTACAGGTTGAATTTCTTCTGATTGCATTGATTTATTTTTAGGGAAGCAGATTTTCTTTATTTTCATCTGAATTTTTCCCCTAAATTCATCAAGTTCAAATTTAACGTCTACAAAATCATCTTTTTTAATAGTATTTATCATGTCTCCCATGTCAAAAGCTATTGCATCTATAGGACGATTATCGTTGCCTGCCAAGACCAATCTTAAATGATTTCCTTTTTTCGCCATCTGCGGATCAGAAATTACTCTCATACCACGACATAAAAATGGAGGATGTATAAATCCGGATAGTCTTAAATTTTTAATACCTTTAGCATTATTTAAGTTTATTTTGTCACACGTAATCTCCATAGGTTCAACATCTTCTAATTCTTCTTTAAGTACATTTATATTTTTTATTTTCATTTGAACTTTTCCTCTAAATTCGTTAAACTCAAACTTGACATCAACTAAATCACCTTTTTTAATGGTATTTATCATATTCCCCATGTCAAATGCTACTGCATCTATACAAGGAGTATTCTCGCCAACTAATACTAATTTTAAATGATTATTACCTATTATTTGAGGAGGATACACTACTTGCATAGCTCGACATAAAAATAACGGACTTGTATTTCCAAATAAATTTGAATACTTAACATTTTTAGCATTTTCTAGAGTTATTCCATTTGCATAAAGCTCTATAGTTTGAACCTTTTGAGGGGTTATATTACATACAGGAACTTTATTAGTTATTTGTATGTCTTGTAATTTTAACTGAACAGCATTCATAAATTCACCAATTGTAAATTTTACATCCAGATAATCATCTTTTTTTATAGTATCTACTATATTACCCATGTTAAATGCTACTGCTTTTATGTTACTATTATCACGACCTGCTAATGTTAAAGTTAAAACATCAGTTGATTTTTGAGAAAAATCAACTACTCTCATGCCATGACATGAAAATACTTGACGTGTTTTTAAATCTTTTAACATATTTGCCTTATCTAGAGTTATCTCAATCTCTGTGACTTTTTTCTTGGCCATAAGAGAATCTAGGTTTCTAGCAGTCTCTTCAGTAATTTTTACTATATTGTTTATATAACTTTTTATTTCGTCAATATTTTCTTCATCAGCTGCAAGCCCACATGCTTCTTCATGTCCGCCAAAATATTGTATTAAATTTTTTTTCTTACAACTTCCTAGTGTACGAAATAAATTAAAACCTTCTGCACTTCTTCCTGAACCTTTAGCTATTCCGTCTTTTACTCTAAATAATATAGCTGCTTTAGAACATTTAGAATAGGTTTGGACAACGCTAGATGCAACTGATCCTATAACACCGCCCTTCCAATCCTTACCAGATACTACGATAATTCTATCATTACTTAACTGTTGATCTTTTATTTTCTGTTCCACCTCTGATCTTATGCTTTGTTCTATTCTTCTACGCTCAGCATTACTTTTATTTAACTCGAATATAATTTCTTTTGCTCTACTTTCATTATTCGTATTAAAGAGTTCTACACATATTTTTGCATCTTGGCCTAATTTTCCCTTAGAATTTACTACTGGAACCAACTCAAAACTAATAAAGTTGGCAAATTGTTCAAAATTGCTAAATAAAGAAAGGTTTTTACCATTAAGGGAACTATTTTCTAATAATTTTTTAACACCTAAACTAGGAGCTGCAGTTATTTGCTTAATTCCTTGTGTTATTAGTTCTACGTTAATATCTGTAAGATCCACTTTATCAGCTATTGTACCTAATGCTACTCTGTCTAGATAATTTAAATACAATTCTTTTTCAAGACCATTTTTTTGACACAATGCTACAATTAAAGTGAATACAACCCCTACTCCAGCTAATTCTCCTAAAGGATGATCATATTCTTCTATTTTAGGATTAATAATTCCATAAGCATCAGGTACTTCATAATAAGATTCATGATGATCTGTTATAATTGTCTCTATGCCTTGTTCATTTATTCTTTCTATTGATTTTATATTAGTTGTACCACAATCAACTGTAATTATAAGATTTGGGTTTATCTCGAATATTTTATCAAGGACGTTTTCTGATAATCCATAACCTTCAGTATCTCTATTTACTATATAATAGTCAACAACACCACCTAGTTTGATTAAAAAATCATATAATATCGATGTACCTGTTACTCCATCAGTATCAGAATCACCGAATACAAGTATTTTTTCTTTTTCCTTAAGTGCTTTATTTATTCTATCAACACACTTTTCCATATCTTTTAGCAAAAGAGGATTACACTCCTTACTAAACATAATAAATCACCTTCCTTGGTAAAACTTTTATATCGAAACATAGCACGTTTCTATTTAATTGTAACATATATGTTTACACAATGCAACAAAACATTTACAAATATTTAGAGTTTTTTCAATCAAAGAAGTTATTAAGACTTATAGTTTCCAATAATAAACCAATGGTTGAAAAACAAACTTAATGATGCTATAATATGTCTACACTGGATTAACCGAGATTTTTTTAGTGAAAGAAAAGGACAGGAGATGTATTTTTATGAAGAAAAATGATTTGGGATTTGTTTTTTTAGAGGAAACAAGAGAAGATACAATGTTGCATATGTTGTGTGAAAATGGTGATAAAGAAAAGGTAAGAAAATTACTAGAAAATATACCAGATAAAGAAGTAAGAAAAAAGTATATACAAAAAGAGGATAAATATGGAGAAACAGTATTACACAAAGCATGTCGTAATGGATATAAAGAAGTGGTAAAGTTACTGATAGATAATGGTGCAGATGTGAATATGAAGGATAAAAATGGCCAAACAGTGTTTATGTATGCTTGTCACGCAAATGCACCAAAAGAAGTGATAGAGTTATTACTAAAACATGGTGCAGAAGTGAATATGCGGACGAATTTGGGCCGAACAGCGTTGATGATTGCGTGTGGAAGTAATGTACCAGAAGAAGTGATAGAGTTATTGTTAAATAATGGTGCAGACGTGAATATGGAGGATGAAGATGGTCAAACAGCGTTGATGGTTGCTTGTCAATGTGCATCAAAAGAAGTGACAGAGTTATTACTAAAACATGGTGCAGAAGTGGATATGCAGGATAAAGATGGTAAAACAGTGTTGATGTGTGTATGTATCAGGAATGCACCAAAAGAAGTGATAGAGCTATTATTAGATTGCGGCGCAGACGTGAATATGGAGGATGAAGATGGTCAAACAGCGTTGGTGTACGCATGTGCAGGCAATGCACCCAAAGAAGTGGTAGAGCTATTGTTAAATCGTGGAGCAGAAGTGAATTTGGAGGATAAAGATGGTGATACAGCATTGATAGCTGCATGTGTTAGGAATGCACCAAAAGAAGTAGTAGAGTTATTATTAAATCGTGGAGCAGAAGTGAATATAAAGGGCAAAGATGGTCAAACAGCATTGATACATGCATGTGCTAGGAATGCACCAAAAGAAGTAATAAGGATATTGTTAGATAATGGAGCAGACGTGAATATGAGGGATAAAGGTGGTCAAACAGCGTTGGTGTTTGCATGTGGGAATAATGCATCCAAAGAAGTGATAGAGCTATTATTGAATCGCGGGGCAGAAGTGAATACAAAGGGTAAAGAAGGATTTACAGCATTGATAGCTGCATGTATCAGGAATGCACCAAAAGAAGTGGTAGAGTTATTGTTAAAACGCGGTGCAAAAGTGAATATGAAAGATAATTTGGAACAAACAGCGTTGATGGGTGCGTGTGGAAGTAATGCACCAAAAGAAGTGATAGAGTTATTGCTAGATAATGGAGCAGACGTGAATATAAAGGATAAAAATGACCAAACAGTATTGATGTATGCGTGTTTTATGAATGCACCAAAAGAAGTGATAGAGTTATTGCTAGATAATGGAGCAGATGTGAATATGAAGGATAAAGGTGGTCAAACAGCGTTGATGCTTGCATGTCTCAGAAAGGAATCAAAGGAGGACGTGATAACGTTGTTGATAGATCGCGGAGCAGAAGTGAAAATAAAAGATGTTTTGGGCCAAACAGCATTGATAGCTGCATGTGTAAGTAATGCACCCAAAAAAGTGATAGAGTTATTGCTAGAGAATATACCCCAAAAAGATAGATTACAGTACGTACAAGAAAAGAATGCAAAGTGGGGGAGAACAGCTCTATACTACGCGTGTAAAAAGGGCAAAGAAGAAATAATAGAATATTTAATAGATAACGGGGCAGATATGTACAAGGAAGACAACAAAGGGAGAACTCCAATAAGCATGGTAGATATCAAAGTACGAGATAAAATGTTAAAAGCATTAGTAAGAAGAGAGCTAAGGAATGCATGTGTGAAGAATGATAAAGGTGAGATAGAAAAACAATTGGACAAAGTTGGAGGAATTTTACCTAAAGAGCTTTTGGTAGAGTTAATTAATTTATCCAATGAGGATACTTTAGAAGTATTAGTAAAAAGAATAGATGTTTCTCTAATAAACGATACATTTAAATTAATAACCAAAGAAGGAAAGCGTAATTGTATAATAAATTCACTATATAATAAAAAAGATGCAATTAGCAAAACAAGTGGTGAATTAAAAAGTGAATTAAAAAGCAAATTAAGTGAGTATATAATTAATGAGGGCATGACAGAAGGTAAATTAAAAACAATCTTAAGAGGAATAGGAAATATAAAAACTATTATTTCAGTAGACATAATAAATAAAGTAAAAGATAGTAATATACCAGTTTTGGTAGACAAGTTTGATATATCTCAAATAAGTGAAGGATTTGAAAATATAAATAACGATAAGAGAGAAAAAATAGTAGAGTGTTTATTTGAAAGGAAAAATATTTTAAAAGAAATAAAAGAAGGAACATTAAAAAGTATGTTAGAGGAAAGGATAATAAAAGAGATTAAAGAGGCTATTAATGAAGAAAAATTGACATATATAAAAATATTGAAGGCTACAGGGATAAACTCAGAAATTTTTTATAAAGAAGAAAAAATGAACAAATTGGTTCATAAAGTCAAGAAAAGTAAAGGAACAGATTTTGGGTTTATAGACAAACCCAAAGAAGATATTTTTGATGAGCAGGAATTGATAGATGTAATAAAATCAGGAGAGAGAAAAAATATACATAAATTATTGCGAAATAACAAAGTAAACGTAAATGTAGTGGATGGAAAAGGAAAGAGTGCATTGATGTACGCAATAGAGCTAAAAAACAATGATACAATAAAGAATTTACTTAAGAATAAGGATGTCAATGTAAATGCAGTGGATAACGAGAAAAAGAGTGTACTAATGTACGCAATAGATAATAGGTCTAAAGAAGTGATAAGATGTTTAGAAGAAAGAGGTGCCAAAGTAGATGAAAGAACATTTATGTACGCACTAAAAAAAGGCAAAGATGTATCAGAATTAATAGATGCTAGTATAGAGAGTATGATAGCAAATGTAAGGGAATCAAAAGCGTATGAGATGTTGACATATGCATGTGTAGGAGGCTATATGGGAGCTATAGAGAGATTGGTAAATAAGGTAAAAGATATAGACGGGAAGGGCCAAGAAAAATATACAGCTCTTGGGATAGCATTTAAGAGAGATAATAAAGACTTGATGAAATATCTTATAAGAAAAGGTGCCAGTATTGCAGGGACATCTGAAAAAATAGATTATAATAAGTTTTATGATGTGTTTGAGAGTATAAAATCAGAGATAGAGGCGGAGAAAAATGTAGAGGTTGTAAAAAAATCAGATGTATCAAAGACTCATACTAAACCTGTATCAAAGAAGAGAAGTAAAATAAATAATATTGAACGAGTGAAAAATGGAAAGAAAAGAGAAAATAGGACATATGGTAAGAGTACAGGATATGTTCTAAGCGATGCTGTTACTGCAGGAGCAAATAAGTCATTATTAGAGGAATGCAAGAAGAATATAAGTGATGATACTATATTGAGTTTATTAAAAATGGGTTGCGATGTAAATGTGAGAGATGAAGATGGTAGGACACCACTAATGATAGCGTGCGAAAATAAAAACGCAACAATAATAAAGGAATTTATAAGAATAGGTGCGAAGGAAGAAATAGAAGACAAAAAAGGAATGACAGCATTAAAGATACTTGAAAATAAAAATGATAACCTTCTCATGAATATATATTTAGATGCAGTAGAGAGACGGCAAAAAGGCTATGCTTATAAGTCTAGTGGGTTGAATTTATAATAGTAAGGTTTTTTGTTTAGCATAAGATAAATAATCGAAAAAGTGTGTTGATATACATATTCTAAGTGATATTGTAATAGGGTTAAAACCTTCTACGCAGAAGTATTGTGTAGAAGGCTATTTTTATTATTCTTTGTTTTAAATGATATTACTTAGGACATTATCACATTTCAAACATATAGGAAAATTTATTAAGTTTTCCTATTGTAGAAAAATATTTCTTGTGATATACTATCTCCTGGCGATTCATGCTTATTGAGCAGTCAATGCAAAAAGATTTTACTTAGGGGGTTATTATTGTGAAAGAACTAGTAGGTTCGTGTATATTTGGATAATCAGGAGGTCCAACTTCAGTTATAAATGCGAGTGCATCTGGAGTATTTCAAGAGGCGTTGAAGCAACCGTGCATTGAACATGTGTATGGAGCTGCGCATGGAATAAAAGGAATATTGGAAGAAAATTTTTATGATATGGGCAAAGAGTCAAAAGAGGAGTTAGAGTTGTTAAAGACTACGCCATCATCTGCATTGGGATCAGTGAGATATAAGTTAAAGGATTCATCAGAAGATGAGACTGACTATTTGAGATTGTTGGAAGTGTTTAAGAAATACAATATAAGATATTTCTTCTATAATGGTGGAAATGATTCGATGGATACGTGCAACAAAATAAGTAAGTATATGCAAAAAGTAGGATATGAGTGTAGAGTTATGGGAGTTCCTAAGACAATAGATAATGATTTATTTGGAACAGACCATTGCCCAGGTTATGGTAGTGCAGCAAAATATATTGCGACATCGACAATGGAAGTGTATCATGATGCTAGAGTATATGATACAGGTATGATTACTATCCTAGAGGTTATGGGAAGGAATGCTGGTTGGTTAACAGCCGCAACTGCGTTAGCTGCTTACAAAGGATATGGACCAGATTTGATTTATCTTCCAGAGCTTCCATTTAGTGTAGATAAGTTTTTAGAAGAGACAAATGCTATATATAAAAAGCAAGGTAAAGTTATTATAGCAGTATCAGAAGGCGCAAAAGATGCTCAAGGCAAATATATAGCTGAATATGGTGCATCATTGGCAAAGGATTCATTTGGACATTCTCAGCTCGGAGGTACAGCATCGATATTGGCAAATCTTGCAAAAGAGAAAATTGCTCCAAAGGTTAGAGGAATAGAGTTTAGTTTACTTCAAAGATGCGCTGCACACGTAGGATCATTAACTGATGTTAATGAAGCTTTCTTGGCAGGACAGATGGCGGTAAGGTACGCAGTTGAAGGGAAAACTGATTATATGGTAGCATTTGAGCGAGCTAATGGACCAGAGTACAAGTGTAATATAAAATTGTTGAACTTAACAGAAGTTGCGAATACAGAGAAGAAAGTGCCTATGGAGTGGATTAATAAAGAGGGAAATGGATTAAATAAAGAATTTATTGATTATGCACTTCCTTTAATTCAAGGAGATTCAAAGCCACCTATGGAAGATGGGCTTCCTAGATTTGCACATTTGAAAAAAGTGTCTGTTAGATATTGAAATATAACAGTACATTTAGAAGTATTACCCTATATTTTATTTATAAATAAAAATGTGCTCTATTGACGTATGTCATTAGAGCACAAAATATTTATGATGGAATTACTCAACTCCACCGCCTCCACCACCAAATCCTTGTCCAGAGAAACCTCCCCCAGAAAAGCCACTAGAGGTTCCAGAACTAGAAAATGTACCTCTAGGAAGTTTTTTGCTAGTCAAATAGCTATTAGCTGATGACATAGTTGAACAAAGGTGCGTATTAAATGATAAAAAATCAGTATAATTATTAGTACCAATATACCATTCTGGTTCTGGTTGCTTGAAGGATAAGACTTCAAATTTTTTAATCCATTTACTAGATATTCCTAATACATAAACGTATGGAAGAATATTATAAAAATAAGATGGATCTTCTGTAATCAAAGTTTCTAATTTTTCTTTTTCAGCAACTTCAAGAAATTTTTTGAAGCCTAATATTTTACCCAACATAGTAATACCATAAGATGTTCTTCTTTTGCTAATTTTGTAAACACACATAAACATTATTGCAAAAGATACCCAATTAAATATATAGGATGCAAAGTAAAATTTGTCACTTATTATATATTTCACTGGAATATATGGTATAGATATAAAAAATATTGAAGTCAAAAAATATAAACATTCTGAAAATAAAGCTATTTTTAAGGTGTAGAATAGTACAGGATAAAACAATATAATAAATCCTAATGTTGATATACCAATCATATGTATAAATACAGTTGATAGACCACAGGCATTATAAAAATTGTAAATTACAAAACCATATGATAGATATGACATAAAAGCAATACATATAGAAACCAATATGGCCATTTTATCAAAAACTTTGAATTTATTTTTGAAAGAATTTACACTAAATAGTATTTTGTCTACTGTACGATAAAATTTATTTTTTAAAGAACTTAATTTAACTTCAGTTTTATCTTTTTCAAACAATCCCTCTAAGAAAATTTTTTCATTTGGATCTGTTCCATCATATTCTTTTAACTTTATTAGTGTTATGTTTTTACCAGATGCATTTTCTTCTTTTATTTTTAGATATCCCTTATTAGCTAGATATACAAGTAATGATGTAACGTCACTTGCAGTTGCTATACCTTTGTGTAAAAAAGCAATATCTAAACTATTCAAGTTGTCAGGCGGATAAAATTCAATTGCATCAACAACAGTTTCGTTTTTACCAAATTTTTTAACAGCGAATATAGACATACCTATAAACAACGAAGGCACTATAAAAGTAGCATAGTCTATAAAATTTCTTTTAAGACCTGTGTTAACAAAGTATCCTTTGGGTAATTCACACCTAATAGTAAGAGCATTACCAGGAGCAAGTTTTTCTTCATAATTTCCTGAAATAATATTATTAATGCAAGTATAGTTAACTTTTCCGCAAGTGTCTAAACCAAGTCGACCAGAAGTAAAACCAATTTTTGAGGTATCAAAGGTACTAGGCATGTTTATAGAAAAAGTTATATTGCTAACAGGAATACTCCAATTACTACCAACTATATTAAAATATAACTCATCATAATTAGGTGAAACCGATTTACCTAAATTATAAGAATAACTTATCACATACTTTTGTTTTCCTAACAAGGGCTTATTCGAATGAATACTTAATTTACAGCTATTTTGTTCAAAAGAAGTGGTGAATGGTCTATTAACTGTTATGTTACTTATTTGAGCAATATTTGTGGAAGAAACTCCATCAGCTCTAGTAGTATTATTCAATAAAGGTATAAACCTAATAAAATTATGCCGTTTAGTATGAAAATTTACAGTTATTGTTTCTTTTATATCTAGTACATTATTTTTATGAACGACAACATTCACATCATATTTACTTACTTCTCCAGGATAAAAAGTTTCGAACGGATTTGAATATGATTCGTTGAGTTTGTCTGGATTATTCAATCTAAGATATGACTCTTTGATTTTAGAGACATCAATATACTGATCTTTTGAATTTTCATTAATTGCAAAAACAAAAGTTTTATTCCAAGTCATTAGTGCTATAAAACAAATCAAGAATTTTATAAAAATTTTTTTAAACATAGTATTTCTCCTTTCAGTACAAACAAAAGGAAGAGATAGCTATTACAAAAAAATCTACAAAAATAAATCGTCCCTATCTTCATTTTTTTTGCAAGAATAGGTTTGTACAAAATTTTTGTAAAAGTAGCTAACTCTTCATTTAGTTAAAAATCGATATTGACGTTATTCCTTTCATCAGAGCTTATCTCAAACATGGCTGCTGGGGGAAATTTCCAAAGTTTAACGAGTATATTATTAGGGAAAATTTCTAGTTTGCTATTAAATAGACGCACCGCTCCGTTATAATATCTCCTTGAGTTAGCAATATCATCCTCTATAGAAGACAACTGAGATGACAATTCCTTAAAATTCTCGTTAGCCTTTAAATCTGGATAGCTTTCACAAAGAGCTATAATTTTATTAATCCCCCTAGATAATTGTTCGTTCACTTCAATTTTTTCGTTGTTTGACATATTAGGATAAGTGGTATTTCTAAGTTTAATTACTTCCTCTAAAGTATTTTTCTCATGTTTAGCATATCCCTTAACAACATTAACAAGGTTAGGTACTAAATCCCATCGCTTTTTCAAATAAACATCCATAGTAGCAAATGCCTCTTTTACGGTGTTGTTTATTCGCACCAACTCATTATATGTTGATACGACAAAAATAATTCCTAAAATAAGAATACCCCAAAAAATCATAATAAATACCCCCTTTTCTCAATACCTTGCTAAGAGTGTAACACATTTATAATGGATTTGTCAACAAAAAAGATCAGACTTATAAACAATGGCTAAAAAGTGCTATAAATAAAGTACTCGTTGTACTAAAGACAAGAGTACTTAATAATTAACGTTATAAAAATACTAGTTGCTATGAATTTTATATTTCTTTTGATTTTCCTTTTGAATTACTAGACTTATTAGACGAGAAAACATTTTCTATAATTTGCTCATTTTTTGAAACTTTTGATAAATTATTTGTGCGTATTGACAAAGTAGGTAGTACATCTTTCATGTAGTTCATAGTACCGTTAGAATCAAATGATTTTTCAAAATCTGGACCATAAGATACAGTACAATGCCAATCATAAGATGAAGTGGCTTGATTAACATTTTTATTATTATCAGAGAAAATGTCCCCTAAAAGAACTGAAGTTCCGATGCCACCTGCTATACCTGCAACAGGAACAGCTATCAAAGAAGCAGTAGCTACCCAAGTTGATATTGCCATTTTAGGAAATAGCAAATTTGTAGCTGAAAAAAGCCCTAAACCAAATACTGTTGCTATGGAAGCTCCAGCTATTGCACCCAATGAAGTTAAAGATATTCCAATGTATTTTTTGCTTTTACATATAGTATCCACAATTTTTTTAGGGAGTGCAAATATTTTTTTTATCAAGTCAATAGAAAAATTAAAAGTCTTTCTTATAGCATTTATAATTTTCTTACATACGCCAGTAAATTTTCGATAAGCCTTTCGAAATGAATTAAAAATTCGTTTCAAACCCCTTAAAGGTTTATCACAAATAGACATAAAAATTACCTCTTTCCTTACATACTAAAGCAGCGAAAAACTGCACAACGTTATGATAACATGAAAGTATCAAAATGTCAACATAAAAATAAAAAAAATACATATATATATGGAAAAATAATACAAAAAAGTCTTTACAACACAGTAAAGTTTATATAAAATAATAAGGTAACATTACATAGGGGTGAGGGACATGAAGAATATTTACAAGAGAGTAGTATACACTTTGATGATTGTGTTAATGTACATACTGATGAGTGGGATAGCAAGTTTTTCATCAGATATGTATGGTATATTAACAAAAAATAATTATATTGAACTTGGCAGCAATGAGCATGAAGTAATTGGACTTAATATATATAAGAATGGTCTATATGCTCTAAAAACGTCTGGTGAGAACGATATAGTGCTAAAGATTATCGATTGTAACAATAAGGAGGTAATGCCTAATTACAAAGAACATGATAATAATTATTATGCTACGTATTTTTTCATGGAGGGAGAAAGGTACTATGTTGATGTAAAGGTAGATAGAGTGAATCAAGAAGAAATATCTAGACTGTGGTTATTTCTTTTGGATGATGCCAAGATAATTAAGGATAGTTCTGTACCTGGTCAAATTAGATTATGTGGAGAGGATAAATATTTTAAGTATGTTCCGGAAAAAACAGACACATATGTAGTAAAGTCGCATGGGAAGATAGATATAATGGCTTGTATATATGATGAAAAGGGGATGTTAATAAAAAGGGATGTAAATATTTCAGGTAAGAATTTCAAAATTGTAAGTGAACTAGAAGAGGGTAAGTGTTATTACATTAGAGTATATTCAGAGTTTCAAGAAGGAACATTTGAAATAGAAGTAAAAAAAGATAGAATGTTGTATGCGGATGTTATTAATTTAGAAGTTAATAGTAATTTAGACAGGGTTTTTGAAGGTGCTATAAAGAGAGATAAACCTTGTAAAATAAAGTTTGTACCTAATGTTGATGGCGAATTTGAATTTTTGGCAGTGTCGGACATGAGTTTAAAATTAGATGTGTTAGATGAAGGACAAAAAAGTGTGGCAATAACAATTAATAATAATAAAAGTTATTCAGCTGTAAGAGCAAGAGTATTAAGTGATGAAGTTTACACATTGACATTAGAGGGTGAATCAAATGAAGAGGGAATATACAAGCTTAAGATATTAAATTTTGGGAAATTAAGATCAAATGCAAAATCGATAGTAGAAGGGAAAAATAAAAATGTTCTTACAGGTAGGGAGGAGTATTTAAAATTTGTGTGTCCAGCTGATGGATGCTTTAATTTTGAGCTTTCGGCATCTCCTAAAATAAAACTATCTTTGTATGATGAGAATGGTAAATTCATAAAGGAGCAAAAAGATTGTGCATATGTTATGAGTCCTACTATTGGAACTATTGCACATAAAGATGATGTACTATATCTTTGTGTAAAAAACACAGGCAGGAAAAAAATAGAGTACGAGGTTAAGGTGTCTAATTTTAGTGATTTAGCTAAAAGATGTATTAGAGTAACCGAGGGCGAGACTTATGGTACAATACAAGAAGATATGCCAGTTGTATTATATGGTTTTCTTCCAGAAAGGACAGGTGTTTACACAATAAAGTCAACATGTAAGTTGTATATAGATGGCAGGCTTTATAATACATTTGGAGATATTTTAAGTGAGAATACTGCCAATAATATGAAATTAAACATAACTAAGCGTATGTATGAGGGTATACCATATTATATAAAAATAACAGATTTATATAAGGAGAGCTTTGGTGATTTTTCTCTAGATATATCTTTTGTTGAGGAAAATGATGTTGTAAAAATACAAGAGGATGTTGCGATTGAGGATGAGATAGAATTTGTAGGAGATATAAAAAGATATCAATTAAAAGCGGATAGTGATGATATGTATGCAGTAAAAATTAAGTCTGATGCGAATATACATGTTAGGATGTATTCCGATAAGGGTATGGTAATAGATGAGGATACTAAATATAAAGGAGTAAATCTTACAAAGGGGGAAGAGTACATAATAGAAGTTACAGGTTCTGATGAATTGGTTGATATAGGTGAGTATTGTATAGAGGTAGAAAATTTTACAAGGATGGTTAATGATGCGCAAAAAATTGATTGTAATCAGATGTGTTGTGGTAACTTGATATTATCTGACACAAAAGATTATTATAAGTTTAATTGCGATAGTAGTGGATATTACTCAATTTATACTACTGGTGAATTAAATACTTATATTAAAGTGTATAATATGAAATGTGATTTGATACATGAAAGTGAGATTGGATTTGATAACAATAGTTATTCTGTAACAAAGTTTAATGAGGGAGAAGTATATTTAATAGAAGTGGGAGGTATAGACCAGGAACAAGGTGGTATATATAAAGTGGTATTGAATAAAAATGATGAAACTGAGTGTAGAACATCAAAATGGATAAAAGTAAACAAACTAATAACAGATGTAATAAAGAGGGAAGGAGAGGTTGCAAGATATAAATTTATAGCTTGTTACAAGGATACGTATTTTATAGATAAGTATGGGAACACAGGTATGTCAGTGGTGGTTTATGATAAAAACAAAAATATTGTAAATAAAGATAGGATATTTGAATTAGATGAGAATAACCTTTATTATGTAGAAATTAGTTCAGATAAAACAGGCATATATAATTTTAAGATAGATAATTTAAAACACGCATACGATATTGCGGAATGTATAGTAGAGGAAGTGATGCAAAGCGGTGAGATAGAAGAACCAGGACAATGTAACTACTATAAATTTGTTCCTTGTAGCAAGGACGTATATTTATTTTCGCAGTCAAAAGGTAATAAAGTTATTATTGAAGTATTTGATAGCGATGGCAATAGGATTTTAGACAGTGAGGAGGACGATGGTGTTAACTCAGTAGATTTACGAAATAATAAATTATATGGTGTAAAAATAAGATATAAAAACCTAAGGGATGTAGGAGAGTACGAGTTTTTTATAATTTCTAAATCAAAGCTTTATGAGTATAGAAGTCAGTTCATGTTGGATTGAAGAACGTTATGACATAAGGAGGAAAACATGGTGAGGGTTAAAAATATTTTTTGCGTAGGGTTAAGTTTAGGGATTATGTTTGGGTTAAATTGTACTTTAGCTGCAAGTAATATAGAAAGAGTAGCACCCAAGCCAGATGTTTATAATTTTTATAAAATAAGGGATGATATAGGTGAGGACAAACGGTATATTATAGAGTCATTTAAGAAGAAAAAAGCGTTGAGTGTAAGTAATGTTGTCAATGAAAATCGAGAGAAAATTTTGGTAATACCACTAGAGTTTAAGGATATAAAGTTTGAAAGTGATGATATAAAAAGAGATTGTGAAAATATGATGGAAGAAGTAAAAAAATACTACGAAATAAATTCTAGCTATCAGAAAGGGAAAAAGGGAATAACAATAGATTACACGGTTACAGACAAAGTAACTAGCGAGCAAGATATGGTGTATTATGCAGGTGCATATGTAAGTCTTTTTAAAGAGTTAGATGAAACGGTAGGAATTGATGAAATGGCTAAAGAAGCCGTTAGTATTTTAAAAGAGAGTGGTTTTGAGTTTGAAGAATACGATAATGACGGAGATGGCGTAATTGATCATATAATAATCGTACATGCAGGAGGAGGGAAAGAGGAAACACCAAATTCGGATTTAATATGGTCGCATAGATGGGAGATACAAAATAATGGAGTTAGTTTGGGTAGGGTAAGAGCTTTAAATTATACAACAGTGCCAGAGAAATCCACAATTGGAGTTATAGTTCATGAGTTGGGGCATGATTTTGGATTGCCAGATTTATATGATACATTTAGTGTAAGTCAGGGTGTAGGAGTATGGGATCTTATGGGGGCAGGATCATGGAATAGAGGTGTAGGTCAAAATCCTGGTGAATGTCCATCCAATTTGTCGGCCTGGAGTAGGGAGTTTTTAGGATGGGGCGATATAGAGGAAGTAGATGAAAGCCGAGAGCTAACGTTTAGTAATACTGATGGTATAAGTAATATATATAAGATATATTTAAAAGATAAATATGGTAGGAAAAACAAAAATGAGTATTATCTGATAGAATATAGGAGAAGGATAAATTACGATGAAGGATTACCTGGAGAGGGAATATTAATTTGGCATATTGATAATAAAGTTATTGACAAAAAAATGTTTATAAATGAAGTTAATAATGAAATAGAAAATCAAGGAGTATCGTTGATACAAGCAGATGGTAAGTTTCATTTAAATAAAGAGAATGAATATAATTTTGGCGATGCAGGAGATCCATTTCCGGGATGCACACAAAATAATATTTTTGCTGCGATGCCATATGCACTAAATTTTAGTAACAAAGGAGAGTACAGCTTTATTGAAGGAAAGAACTTTATAATAGATGGAGATAAGGCTAAAATGTATATTGATGTGGATATGGGTATGCCAAATGAATCTATTAAAACATATGCACCGTTGGATGGTAGTGCGGTGTGTGAGGAAGTTGTGTTTTCGTTTGGGCGTGTGGATAAATGTAGTGAATATAAACTGCAGATAAGTAAGGACAGAAATTTTTTAAATCCGCTACAATACACTATAAATGCCAGTAAAGAGAAAATGGAAGTGATGGAGAATAAAATTGTTTTTAGTAAATATTTTAGAGATGTATTAGATAATAATACAAAATATTATTGGAGAGTGGCTGCGACTAATCCACTTACAAAAATGAAAAATATAAAATGGAGTAATGTAAAGGATTTTTATTATACAAAAGGTGAAGTAATAGAAGCGCCAGGTAATTTCGTTTGGGAGGCTTTGAATAATAAACTTAATGTATCGTGGGTAAAAGAAGAGGATGTATCGGGATACATAGTGCTATATAATGGAGAAGAAATATACTCTGACAAAAATATATTTGAGGGTAAAAACGAATTAAATAAATGCAACATACGTGTTAGAAGTATAAACAATGGTAAATCCAGTAAATTCAGTGATAGACTTATTATTCCAAAAGCTGAGGATGTGTGTATTATAGCTAAGACTATTGGTGGAGGGGAAAAAGATGGTATGCTTCCAACTGACATAATTCTTATGACAGATAAAGGTATATTCAAAGAAAATGGTAATTATAATAAATCCACAATACATATTAGTAGAGATACTTTACCCTATGGAATGAAGCAGGGAAGTGTTAATAGAATAGATGATAGTATGGTTGATATAGAACTTGAAAGGAACGACTCATTTGTGTTAACTGAGGATGCAAAACTTAGTATAAAAGTGTCTAGACATCTATTGAACGGGGATTGTGATGAGGATGTAGAAATTTTGGTGCCGGTTCTTGCAAATAATAAGTATTATATCCATAAAATGAGGTTTAGTTTTAGCGGAGCAAATGAGGGGAAAATTGTTGGTACAAGAGATAATATGGAGTATAGTGTTGATGGAGGAGTAACGTATACAAATTGTGACAACAAAAGTACGACGCTTACGAAAGACGATCTGAAAAAGATAAATGAGATTGATGGCATCATAGTAAGGGAAAAAAAGGAAGAGGATAAGTATATTTATCATGTAATAAATATACTTAACAACAACAGGAAGCCTGCATTAGTAATAGACCATAATAATAAGTTGTTAAGAGGATTAACTAATGATATGGAGTTTAGTTTTGATGGGGTCAATTGGAATGATAATATAGATGAGTTAAAAGATATAGATTCATTAGTTGCAGTAAGGTATAAAGGGAAAGGAAGAGTAAAATATGGAGAAAGTACAATTTATGATTTCCGTAACAGATAGATATAGTATACCTGTTATGTGACATTTTGCTCCACCTGTATATAGTAAATATTAAAATTTCAGGTGGAGATTTGTTATAGATGTTTTTGAATTAACATAGGAAGGAATAATTTTGACCCTGATTATTGTCCCAATTATCTATTCCGTCATTGAAGACTAAATTTAATCTTGTGTTTGTTAAACGGGGTATATCCACTTCAAAAGTTTTATCACCGTTATTTTTCATGGTGTACGATGTGACGTTTGTCCAGTTGTTAATATCACCATAACCTGTTAAAAGATTTATATTTAAGGCGCCTTTTTGTGCAAGGATACCATTGTAGTAAATAGTAAATGAATTTTCATTTACACGAATAGATATACCATTTTCAGTGTATAAATTAATTAAATTTGGTGAATTTGGTGTTATTTCAGTTGCGATTTCAGAGTTGTTATTTTTGCCAAAAAGAAAGTCCCAAAAGCGCATAATAGTCACTCCTTAAAATTTTATTAACCATAGTTTGTGCTATTTACACAAAAAGTATACAAATATTTTTTAGCAATTTGGTACGAATATTCCTAAAGAAATTAAAATATTTTGGCGTTAAAGACTATAGGTGTCAAATAAAACCAAGAGAAGGGAGGAAGGCACTTAAATTAACACCTGGTATAACTTTTAAGTGCCGAAAGTGAGTATGAGATTATTTAAAAGATTTACCGTTGTTATGTTTATGGCATTAATACTATGTATTAGTGCTGTGAGGGTTGATGCAAAGAATTGGGAAGAGGGTATTATGTATTTTGTAGGAGAATTTGTTACATATAACGATGTATCTTATAGGTGCAGGGCACAACATACTGCATGGACAGGAGCAAATTGGAATCCAGAGATTACTCCTTCATTATGGGAACGTGTTGATGGTAACGTGGTTGTTTTACAAGAATCTGAAAAATCTCATGAAGAGGAGTTAATGGAAGAAGAAAAAGAGAATGAAGGAGATGCAACACTTGATGAAAAGTCGGAGAATGAGGTAGAAACAGTAAATGATGAAAATAGTGCTGTCTTAGAATGGAAAGAGGGAGAGGCATATTCTTTAGGACAGATAGTTATGTATAACAATCTACTATACAAATGCATAGTAGATCATGTGGCATGGGTTGGTACAGCTTGGAATCCAGAAGCAACACCTACACTTTGGGTTGAATTGAATGATGAAATTCCTAATGCAGATTCTCAACATAATGATGTAGCAGTAGAAGATGATGATATAATAGACGTAATAAATGAATCAGATACTGATAGTGATAAGGTATTAGCTGAATCAAAGGGTGATTGGAAAGATAAGGTATATGCTCCTTATGTTGATGTTATGCTTTGGCCAACACCAAGTATAAATGAATTTATGAAGGCTACAAATAACAAATATTATACATTAGCATTTATATTAAGTAATGGAGGCAAGCCTGCATGGGGTGGAATAACACCATATAATGATGGATTTTATAAAGAAGAGATATCTAAAATAAGGCAAGGAGGAGGGGATGTCATAGTATCTTTTGGGGGAGCAAATGGGATAGAGCTTGCGTTAGAGATAACAGATGTGGCGAAATTACAAGCGGCATATCAGTCAGTTATAGATGAATATCAATTAACGTGGGTGGATTTTGACATAGAGGGATTTGCTGTTTCGGACAAGGGGTCAGTGCAAAGAAGAAATCAAGCGATAGCAGGTTTGCAAAAAGATAATCCAAATTTAACAATAGCTTATTGTTTACCGGTAATGCCAGAAGGATTAACAGATAGCGGACTTTTTGTTTTAAAGGATGCAAAAGAAAAGGGAGTTAATATAGATGTTGTAAATATAATGACAATGGATTATGGCCCAACATATACAAATGACATGGGTAAGTATGCAATTGAGGCTTGTAAGAATACGGAGATTCAAATACGTAAAATAGGACTTAACGCAAAATTGGGTAATACTCCAATGATAGGACAAAATGATGTGTCAGTGGAGACATTTACATTAGAGGATGCTAGAGAACTACTTGATTGGGCGAAGACAGAAGATGACGTAAGGTTATTATCAATGTGGTCAATAACAAGAGATAAGTCAAAAGGTACTGGTTTATACAATTGTACAATGATACAACAGGACGATTATGATTTTACTAATACATTTAAAGAATTTAATGCATGAAAAATATAAAAGTTTTTTAAAAGTTAAAAAAATCTCTCCTTTTAGACTAAGGAGGGATTTTTTTAGGATCAGATTCTCTAAAGAAATGTTTTTGCCGTATATTTACTGTAGCCTCCATCATAGAACTAATTTTACAGAGATTCTAAATGTTGACAATATATAAAATATGTGATATTTTAAACCATGGGCGTTTGAAAGATTTGCCTTTTTAGAATGGTAAGGTATTTATTTATGAAAGGTGTTGTGGAGAATGGGAAAAGGTTATTTAGAGAAAAATATCGAGGCTGAGGTTGGTGATGAATTAAGAGACAATATAGATGAGTATTTAAATACAATGGAGGAAATAGGCAAAAGGAAACTTTTAGAAGAACAAGAAAGAAATATAAAAGATTTTTTGAATACTTATTCATATAAACGCATTATTAAGCCAGAAAGAGTTTACAGAAGGAATTGTTTTAATGCGACAAAGATTAAGATAATTGATGAATACAAAAAAAAGACAAAACAAGAATGGCCAATAGGTGCCACTGCGCATCATATAATAGAACTAGAGATAGGTGGTCCCAATGAGTGGTGGAATATATACCCTTTAATGGAGGAGGAACATCTAGAATTAAATTCAACAACTATATATAGTAAAATATTTAGAGAGCCGTTAGAAAATTATAATGTTAAGAATCAGAAAAAGGGAAATAAAATATATGAAAGGATAGAAATTTTTTTAAGGGATGGTGAATTTGAAGATGCCAAGAATTGGTTGAAACGCAACAAAGATTATTTAATTGATGATTGTGGGTATCACCGTACAGATAAGTATGAAAGGTTAATGGAACGAGCATTAAATTTGATTGATGGGTATGAGGATATGGTTTTATACTTGATCAATCAAGATAGAGATAGGAATATAGTAAAAAATATGGGCCAAGATATATTAGGTAATGCGTTAATAAAAGGTAAAAAAATAGTAGTAAATGCAATATTGGATATGAAAGAATGTCCTAATATTAGTGAATATTATGGAAGTAGGACTATTTTTGATCACGCGTGTACTAGCAAAGATACAAGGATAGTAAAAAGAATGATTCAAGAAAAGATGGCTACTTTTCTAGATATATCAACAGATGATAGGCGATCTGAAATAATGGCTGATGAAGAAGTAACTCAAGAAATAAGGATGTTGTTGGAGGAGATTTTAGCAAATCCAGTTGAAGAAGAAATGAGAGATATCGATTTGCGAATTAGGCGTGAACAAAAAAATCAAATAGAAGAGATATTAGAAATATTAAAAGTTGCTTGTGATAAAGATTATAACAGATTTAAGAGGTATTTTAAACAGCAACTGCAAGCTCAAGAAGAGGAAGATTATTTTAAAAATAATTTTAACAAGGTGTTACAATTGGCAACAGAGGGGGTTTGTTTATATTTAGTTGAGAGTGGGTTGTTAGATAAAAGTGACTATATGAAGTTGCTAGAAAATGCTTGTAGGAAGGGCTATAACAAATTAGTTGATGAACTGTTGGACAGAATGGACAGTATAAAAACTGATTTTAGCAGGAGTAATAATATATTTGAACTTGCGTGTATGAGCAAGAATCCAGATATAGTGAAATCTTTTTTAAGAAAGAGACCTTATGAGATCAGTATTAATAATGAGAATTTAAAAAGTGTAATGCTTTGTGTAGATAGATATTATGGCAAAGATTTATGTAATTGCTTGAAATATTTAGTTTTGAATGAAGGGGATAAGAGAATAGGAGAGATAGAGGAGCAGATGGAAAGTACATATCGATACATAGAAAATGAAATAGCAAAAGGTATTTTAGATGTAAAAAGATTTAAAAATACGCTATGTAATAAGTTAAAACAATCATGTGAAGCTCCATATCCTGGTTTTGCTAAATATTTATGTGAGAGATTTAATTATGAATTTAATTTAATAGGAACGAAAGCAGATTATGATACAACAATAAGAGATGTGTTAGAAGGAGGAAAGAAGGATGATGAGGAAGAGAGAAAAAAGAGAGAGGATTTGATGTTGTTTTTAATCGATGAAGGGGCTGATCTTTCTGAAAAAAGAATTTTAATAGAGAAGGCAAGAGGAAAATACGATGCGGTAGTTGATAGGATTAATGCTAAGGATAGAGAAAAAATAGAAAGAGTAACACTAAGAAGAAACAAAATAAATAAGTTTATTGATTCAGTTGAAAGAGGAATTGAAATTTTAGATAGGATGAAGAAAGGAAGAGATTTGTAAGCTTTTTGTTATGGAGATTTCTTTTTAAGTGTTTTTGTAGGAAAGTGGGAATAAATATTAAAAGAACGGGAAAAAATTAGTTATACAGAGGTACAAATAGTATAAAACCTGACTTTAGGGTATAATTATGTATCTTCGGTTAAAGAAATCAGTGTTTTAGGTAAGAGATTAAGGCAATACGCTTTTGCTGTTTATTGCCTTAAAAAGTAAAGCTATATTAGTCATCGTTGATGATATCTTTTATTATGTACAAAGGTCTATTTCTTGCTTCGTCGTATATGCGAGCTATATATTCTCCTATTATTCCCAAACACATAAGTATGACGCTATTTAAGATTAATGTGACTGGGATTATAAATAGGTATCCAGAAACATATTTGGTTGTAAAAAATTTCTTGTACATAAGGAATAAAAGGTAAGAAAAACTTCCTAAAAAAGATATAATACCAATATGGGTAGCAAATTTTAGAGGTTTAGTCGAGAATGATATAATCCCGTCAAAGGCAAGTTTTAGCATTTTTCTTAATGGGTACTTAGTTATACCAATTTCCCTAGCATTTCGAACAAAGGGTACACAAGTTTGCTTAAAGCCCAACCAAGATATAATTCCACGTACGTACCTATTATGCTCAGGTAAGCGCTTAAGTTCTAATAACACAGTGCGATCTATTAGCCTAAAGTCACCTACATCTTTTGGTATATCAATATTAGTTTGGCTATTTAATAATCTATAAAAAAAGTGTGCGGTAAATTTTTTAAATAATGATTCACCAAGTCTTTTTTCGCGTTTGCCGTATACTACCATATATCCTTCTTTCCATTTTTCTATCATGTCTAACATAACTATAGGTGGATCTTGTAGGTCTGCATCAATTACAATGATAGCTAATCCTTTAGCGTGGTCCATTCCGGCAGTAATTGCAATCTGATGCCCAAAATTGCGAGAGAAATTTATGAGTTTTATGTGTTTGTCTTTTTTGCAGATATCGCTCAATATGTTTTCACTTTTATCTATACTGCCATCATTTATGAAGATTATTTCATAATGTTTGTTTGTTAAATTCATAACGCGTGTTAGTTCGGTGTAAGTCTTGATTATTAATTGTTCTTCATTAAACACAGGTACAACTACAGAATAAATTATGTCCATAAGTATGCTCCTTTTGTATAATATACTGATATTATACAACAAAAATATATCTTAGTCAAAAGATGATATCGACTTCCAAGTTGTAAGGCGCAAGTTGGGGATAGTAATAATGTACTCGATATTATGTGCTAAAGATTGATCTTAAAAATCTTAATTGACTATTTGGAAGTGGAGTTAATTTGTGATATAATTACAAAAGATGTAAATTTTATGTGAATGGAGAAAATGAAAATGGCACTAAGGATAATATATGGAAGATCTGGATGTGGGAAAACGACATATTGTCTTAGGGAGATAAGGGATGTACTAGCAAAGAATTCATCAGATAAAATAATTTTTTTAGTTCCGGAGCAATTTTCATTTGAAGCTCAAAAGGAACTTGTGAATAATTGCATCACCGGAGGAGTTATAAAAAGTGAAGTGTTAAGTTTTGAGAGATTATCTTATAGAGTGTTTAATGAAGAAAGAGGCAAAGTATATCCACATATACATCCGGCTGGCAAAGCTATTATAATATCTGGGATAATAGAGAAAAATGCGAAGAAATTCAAAATATTTAATAAAGTGTACAATAAGCAAGGATTCATACAATCAATAATAGATTTAATATCTGAGTTTAAAAAATACAACGTAGGTCCTAGTGACTTAGAGAAATTGATAGAACAACTTCCATGTGGCGAGTTAAAGTCAAAGATTATTGAGATATATACCATATACAATAGCTTTGAAGAAAATATACGTGACAAATATAAAGATGCTGATGATGATGTTACGTGGGCAACTCAAATTCTTTGTGAATCAGAAATGTTAGATGATGTTAGTATATGGGTAGATGGATTTTGTGGATATACTAAGCAAGAGTATAATATGCTTGGTGTGCTAATGAAAAAAGCAAAGAATGTAAGTATTACATTTTGCATGGATAAATTGTGTAATAAAGGTGAAGAAATAGATGATATAGATATATTTGCAAGAGTAAAACGGTCGTACAGGAACATAATAAAGATGGCAGAGGCTAATCAAATTCAGGTAGAGCAAATAATTCATCTAGATTTGCAGTATAAGTTTAAGGATAATGCTCCATTACGTTATTTGGAGCAAAATTATGGAGTGTATCCATGTGCTAAGTATGAGGCGACAATGAGTAATATATCAGTGAATATGTACGCAGATATGTATAAAGAGATATATGACGTAGCAAAAAAAATAATATATGCGTGTCAAAGCGGGAAGTACAGATACAAAGACATAGCAATAGTGTCTAGAGATATGCACATGTACCAGAAAATAATAGAGGTAGTGTTTGGAGAAAATGAGATACCATATTTCATGGATAAGAGAGTTGAGATGTCAGATAATAATTTGACAAGATTTATAACAGGAATAATCGAGATTTTTGCAGAGAATTGGTCGTACGAGAGTGTATTTAGGGTGTTAAGAATAGGTTTTTTTAATATAGATGTGGCGCAGGTTAATAAACTGGAAAATTATGTGTTATCGTGTGGCATCAGGGGGTCTATGTGGAAAGATAAAAAACCTTGGAGTATGTTGCCATATTTCATGCCTAGAGAAAATGATGAAGAAAGGGAAAAAAAGTTATTAGATGAGATTAATGATATAAGAGATAAGGTAGTGGAGCCACTTACAAGATTTTGCGATAGTGGCAAAAAGACAGTGCGGGAGATTTGTGAAAATTTATATTATTTGTTGTGCGAGCTGGATGTACCACGTAAGATACAAGATATTGTGAAGAGGTTTAATGATTGTGGACAATTAGAAAAAGGAAGTGAATATTCCCAAAGTTGGACTGTTTTGATGGATTGCTTTGATCATATGGTGTTATTAAGAGGAGATGAAACTATAACATTTAGCAAATTTCTTAATTTATTTAAATTAAGTATAGGTGAGTATAGTTTGGGAGTGATTCCAATGGGACAAGATCAAGTGTTTGTTGGTAGTGCAGAAAGATCAAAAAGTCATAATATAAAGATGATGTATTTAGTTGGAGTAAATGATGGAATTTTTCCTGCAAAAGGCCAGAATGAAGGAATTTTAAGTGATAAGGATAGAAATGTTTTAGAGGATAATAATGTAGTTATAGCTAAGGATACAAAAGTGCAGGCATTTGATGAACAATTTTTGGTATATGAGACTATGCTTGTACCAAGTGAAGTATTGCATATAAGTTATGCAATAAAAGATACAAATGATAAATCGCTTAGGCCATCGATTATAATATCTAGATTAAAGAAAATGTTTCCCAATATGATATGCACAAGTAATTTGGATAGTAAGATGCGAAGAAGTGATTTGGTAACGAAGTCTAAAATATTTAGCGAGTTAGTAAATCAATTAAAAAATAAAAGATATCATAGAGAATATGAAAAAGATTGGGATAATATATATAAGTGGTTTTCTGAAAATGAAGGCTGGAAGAAAAAATGTGAGTATATAAAATATGCACTAAGCTACAAAAACAAGGAAGAAAACTTAAGTACCCAAAAAGTTCATATGCTTTATGGCGAGAATTTAGTGGAGAGTGTATCAAGGCTTGAAAAATTTACTGCATGTCCATTTGGGTTTTACGTACAATATGGATTAGGAGCGAAAGAGAGAAAAGTATATAAATTAACGCCACCTGACGTAGGAACATTTTTACATGTAGTTATAGATGCTTTTTCAAAGGAGGTATCAGGAGGAGATATTACGTGGAGGACATTTGATTTAGAATGGTGTGAGAATAAAGTTTCAGAAATAATAGAAGACATGCTAGATAAAATGAAGGGTCAGGTTATACTAAGAAGTAAGAGATATGTAACTCTTATAAAAAGATTAAAGACAGTGATAACGAAAACAATTTGGCTTATTGCGGAAGGAATACGAAATAGTAGTTTTAATCCTCTAGGATATGAGGTGGGATTTGGCGACAATGAAAAATATCCACCAATAGAAATTACGTTGGATACAGGAGAGAAAGTTAAACTTACGGGAAGAATTGATAGGATAGATAAATTTGAGCAAGGAAGTAATATATATATAAGAGTAATAGACTATAAGTCTGGGAATAAGAAGTTTTCACTAAATGATGTGTTCTACGGATTGCAAATACAACTTATGACGTATTTAGATGCAATATGGGATATGAATGATAACATAAAGCCAGCAGGTGTTTTGTATTTAAAACTTGATGATCCTATAATAAAAGAATCAGCGGATACAAAAGATAGGGATATAGAAAAAAAGATATTAAAACAGCTTAAGATGAATGGGCTTATCGTGAAAGATAAAGATATAATACGTGAGATGGACAATAGCATAGATGGTACATCAATGTATATTCCGGCTACAATAAAGAAAGATGGCGAGATTGGAGAGAAGACTTCTGGGGCAAGTTATAAGCAGTTTGATGCACTTAGGCGATATGTAAAGAAATTGCTAAAAAATTTGTGCGAACAGATAGTAAATGGGAACGTAGATATAAATCCATATAAACAAAAAAATAAAACCGCATGTGATTACTGTAAATTTTTGCCTATATGTCAGATAGATAAAGAAAAAGTTAATTATAGAATAATACAAGATAAAAAAGATGTATGGAGTGCTATAGATGAACAAACAACAGTAGATAAGTAAATGTAAAAAAATTTTATAAAAAAACACTTGACAAACAAAAGTACTTGACATAGAATTAGGTGTAAAGTAAATTTAGACTACAGGTGATGAATATTGGATGATAGATTAAAAATAAGTTTATTATTAGAATTTTATGGGAATCTATTAACAAAAAAGCAATGTGAGATGCTTAGTCTGCATTATAATATGGATTATTCACTGGCGGAGATAGCGGATGAGTACCATATAACGAGACAAGGTGCATTTGATAATATACGTAGAGGAAGGCAGTCTTTACTTGAGCTAGAGGATAAGTTAAAGCTTTGTGGTAAGTTTGAGAATAACATAAAGGCTGCGAAGAGGGTGCTGGAGTACCTAGAAAAAATAGACAAAAGTAAGTTAGATGATGTTAGTGTAGAGTATCTAGATAAAATTGCCAAGGAAGTTACGAAGCTTTCGGAATAGAAGTAGGAGGGAGTTAATTTATGATATTTGAAGGTTTATCGAATAATATACAAAAGATAGTTAGTAAGTTGAAAGGCCAAACCAGAGTAACAGAAAAAGACGTAAAGAATGTCATGAGAGAAATAAAGTTAGCTCTTCTGGAAGCGGATGTTAGTTTTAAGGTTGTTAAAGATTTTATAGCTCGGGTGTCAGAGAAAGCGAGTGGGCAAGAAGTTATAACTAGTTTAACTCCAGGGCAGCAAGTTATAAAGATAATAAATGATGAGTTAGTTGAGCTTATGGGAAGCGAACAGAGTAGATTGACTTTTTCTACAAGGGGTATAACTATATACATGATAGTAGGACTTCAAGGATCGGGTAAGACTACTACGTCGGCAAAGCTTGCGAATGTCCTAAGAAAAGAAGGAAAGAAGCCTCTTTTGGTTGCGTGTGATGTGTATAGACCAGCCGCAATAAAGCAATTGCAAGTTGTAGGTAGTCAATTGTCTATACCAGTGTTTACAGAAGATACAAAGGATGTAATAAAAATAGCTAAAGATTCAGTAGAGCAAGCAAAAAATAATGGAAATGATTTGATTATAATAGATACTGCTGGAAGATTACATATAGATGAGGAACTTATGCAAGAACTTATAAACATAAAGGGTGCGGTTGTGCCCCATGAGATATTGCTTGTAGTAGATTCTATGATAGGTCAGGACGCAGTGAATGTGGCAGCTATGTTTAATGAAAAACTTGGAATAGATGGGGTTATTTTAACTAAGCTTGATGGAGACACAAGGGGAGGAGCTGCCTTGTCTGTGGCGGCCGTTACTAAAAAGCCAATAAAGTTTATTGGAGTAGGAGAAAAATTAAATGAATTAGAGCCATTTCATCCTAAAAGGATGGCATCTAGAATATTAGGTATGGGTGATGTATTGACGTTGATAGAAAAAGCCCAGGAAAGTTTTGATATTAGCAAAGCTGAAGAAATGGAAAAAAGAATTAGAGAGAATCAATTTACGTTAGAAGATTTTTTAGAACAATTTCAGCAGATAAAGAGAATGGGTAGTTTTAGCAAGATACTTGAGATGTTGCCTGGTGTCAATGCAGGTATGCTAAAGGATGTTAATATGGATGATAAGAAGATTTTAAGGATAGAAGCAATCATAAAGTCCATGACTAAAAAGGAAAGATTAGATCCGGATATGATAAATGCAAGTAGAAAGAAAAGAATAGCAGATGGGAGCGGTACTAAGATTCAAGATGTTAATAAGCTTATTAAGGATTTTGAAGAGATGAAAAAAATGTTAAAGAAGATAAATAGTATGTCAAAAGGATTTATGGGAGGGAAATTACCGAAGCTAGGATTTAATTTTGGTAAGAAGAAGTTTTGATATATGTTAGTATTAGAAGGAGGTGAAAAAAATGGCAGTTAAGATAAGATTAACAAGGATGGGTGCGAAGAAAGCTCCTTTTTATAGGGTTCGTGTTGCTGATTCAAGATTTCCTAGAGATGGAAGGTTTATAGAGGAAATAGGTACATACAATCCATTAACAGATCCTGCAACAGTAAATATAAATGCAGAGAGAGCAAAGTATTGGTTATCCAATGGTGCACAACCTACAGATAAAGTAAGAGCTTTGTTAAAAAAAGCAGGAGTACTATAAGATAATGAAGGAGTTAGATTTTTATGCAAAAGCTTCTCGAGATGATTGCGAAATCTTTGGTTGACGATCCAGATAGTGTAGTGGTTGATGAGGGCAGGACTAATTATGGGACACTCTTAAAGCTTAAAGTAGCTAAACCAGACATGGGAAAGATAATCGGAAAACAGGGGAAGAGAGCAAAAGCATTAAGAACTATAATGAAGGCTGTATCTATTAGAAATAATACTAGTGTTACAGTAGAAATACAGGAGTAGTATTAGGCTAGTCGTAATAGGGCTAGCCTGATTAGTATGATATGTAGAGGTGATAATGTGCAACAGTATTTTGAGATAGGGAAGATAGTAAATACACATGGAATAAGAGGAGAGCTTAAAGTTATACCACTAACAGATAATATATCAAGATATAATGATCTTGAGTGGGTGTATGTGAATAAGAAGGGTAAACGTGACAAATATATTATCGATGGAGTTAGGTATCATAAACAGAATGTTTTGTTAAAGCTTCAGAATGTTGACAATATGAGTGTAGCTGAGGAATTTAAGGGGTTATTTATAGAGGTGCCAAGAGAGCTAGCAATTACATTACCTGAAAATTCATATTTTATATCAGACTTAATAGGTTGTGTTATAGTAGACGAAAACAACAAGAATTTAGGTATATTGGTTGAAGTACTAAAAACGGGTAGCAATGATGTTTATTTAATAAAAAACGATTTAGGTAAAGAAATATTGTTACCTGCAATAAAGGATGTTGTTTTAAACGTTGATGTTGACGGGAAAAGGATAGATGTAAAACTTATGGAAGGATTGATTGACGATGAGGATTGATGTTTTGACGTTGTTTCCTCATATGTTTGATGGAATATTAAATGAGAGTATATTAAAAAGGGCACAGGATAAGGAATTAATTAAGGTACAGACAATAGATATCAGAGAATTTTCGACCAACAAGCATAGGAAAGTAGATGATTATCCATATGGAGGAGGTCAAGGTATGCTTATGGCGGTAGAACCTATATACAATGCATATATGCATATAGTAAAGGAGAGCGGAAATAAGCCATATGTCATATATATGACACCACAGGGTAAGGTGTTTAATCAAGAGATAGCCAAAGATATAGCTAAATTAGAGCATATTGTATTACTTTGTGGTCATTATGAAGGGATTGATCAGCGCATAATAGATGAGCTGGTAGATTTGGAGTTGTCCATAGGAGATTATGTATTGACAGGAGGAGAGATTCCAGCTATGGTGGCAATAGATTGTATATCTAGACTGATTCCGGATGTATTGTCTGTGCAAGAATCGTTTGAGGATGAATCTCATTTTAATGGATTGCTTGAATATCCGCAGTATACAAGACCGAGGGAATTCCTGGGACGAGTAGTGCCAGATGTATTATTGTCGGGGAATCATGAAGAGATACGCAAGTGGCGTTGTGAAAAGTCATTGGAGAATACAAGACTAAAAAGGCCAGATTTATTTGATAAATATAATAATGGAAAATAGCTTATGGACGATACTATACACGTAAATAACGAGTATAGGGGAGATTTGTCTATGGATAAGAAAATAAAAAATTCAATTAAGTATTATAAAAATAATGAAAAAACTGGTGTATCGCGTACTCAAGAAGTTATAAGTGATAGGAAAGCAAAATCTATAGCGCGAAGCAAAAAAGATGAAGTTAAATTAAAAGAGGAAATGGGCGAGAAAACAATTGAGTCAATGACGAGAGAGAAAAAAACAGAAATGAACGATAGTTCTTCATTAGGGCAAAGGGGGAACGTTTTAAAGAATGTAGAAGGGGATTTGAAAAAGATAGAAGGTGATCTAAAGGTATCTACATCTTCTGAGGTAGAATTAGGAATGTTAGGACAGCTTAGGGCATTGATAGAAAAAATTAAGTCGGGGCATATGGATTTAACTACAGCCCAGAATCTCCTAAGAAGTGTAAATACATTAAAAGGGAAAGTTTCAACAGAGCTAAATAAAACTGACGATATGATAAATTCAGCGGATAAAATGAGTAAAGATATAGACAAATTGTGTGATTTATTAGAAAAGGAAAAAGAGAAAGAGACGGAGAGAATAGCAGAATTAGAGGCATTATTAAAAGAGTTAGAGGAAAGAAAAAAAAATCTTAATATGTTTATGGGTATGCTTATGGCAGAGAAAAAAGAACTAAAGGATTTAGATAAAGGAATAAAAGAGATAAAAGGAATAATAAAGAAAGAAATGCAATCACCTGGTAAAAACATGGCAAAACCAACAGGGCTTGGTAAAGCCATTAAAGCCATAACAGGAGCTATATCTCTAAGACGTAATAGAGATCTTGATTTATCGAAAAATATGAAGGATAAACTAAAAGAGAATAATAAAGATGGGGCGAAAAATGTAGAAAATGAAGGTATATTAAAAATATTAGCGGAGTACGGTGAAGCGGATAGAGTAAAACGAATATTAGGTGAGGATAGACTAAAGCAAGATTTAACTAAGTCTGTAAATTTAGAAAGGGAAGTTAAAAGAAATGAGATAGAGAATAAGTCTAATAAGATTCAACAATTAGAGATAGCAGAAAAACATGACTTAATAAAATTAAATGATAGCTTTATGCATGGGAAGAATAAAGTGATGGAACCAAGAGAAGCAAGATTAAATTCGGGTATGAAAAAAGATACTAAAAATAAGACTAAAAATATGGATGGGAGAGAAATGAAATCTTAACTTAAGGAGTGGTCTTATGAGTAAAAATAGTATTGTTTTGTATGATAGGAATAAAAATAAGTTGGCTGTGCAAAAACCCAAAAATATGGTTGTTGTGCAAAAAAAATATATGATAGTAAAGCTCCCCAAACCTATGATTATAGTTAATAAAAAAAATATTGAGATTGTAAAAAAGAATAACATTTTAAAAAATCCAGAAAAAAGTTTTTGATGGGTTATGTTTACATAAGATTAGAAGCTTTTTTAGAAAAGGTTGATAAAATATCTCTTAGAAATTTTAAGAGATATTTTTTTTATTATAGAGAAAATTATTGACATAAACGAAACGATGCTGGTATAATATAGTTGTAGATTACAATATATAGAAATAAATGCGTGCTTTGTAAGTGAAGGGAGTTGAAAACATGAAAAGTATTTTAAAAACTATAGGAGTTATTGTAGTTATTATGTTTACTCTAAATATAAACGCATTTGCCAGTAGTATACGTATAGAGGTAAATGGTGACTTGGTGAATTTAGAACAAGGGGTTTTGGTTGATAATGGGAATGTACTTATCCCGTTGAGAAGTGTATACAAAAGTGAAAAATACGATATAGAACAAGGACAGGATATAACAATACGTAGAGGGTTTGGATATGCTAAATTTTTTGTTGATGATAACAGAGTGGTAATAAACGATAGGGAGGAATATCTAGATACATGTACACAATTTGTTGGCAAAAGAATATATATTCCCTTAGAGGCATTACAGAGTGCGGTTAATAATAAAATGTATTGGGATAGGGATGAAAATCTTGTAAGGATAACAGAAAATCCAGAGTATATAACAGGAGAAGCTTATGAGCTTGATTTTAATCAAGAGATTTTAGCAAAGAAATTAGCAATGAATTTTTATAATACAAATTTAAAATACATAGAGAAGGCAATAATACATGGAGACGAGTGTTATGTATTTGCAAACTATGGAGATAAATATAATTTTGTTGCAGTAGAGAGGGAGTGTAGGAGAATTTATTCCATGAACAGAAAAAACGATATGTATGTTAAAATTTGCAAGGAATATGATGTCGACACAGTGTGAAAAAATAATAAATAACAATCTTTTTGTTGTTCCCTAAATGATTAAAGTATGATAAAATAAGACTTAAATTAAGTTTTCTAGAGTTGAAAGGGGTAATTATATGTCTGGCAAGATGTATATAGGGTTAGATGTAGGATCTACTACGGTCAAGGTTGTTATAATGGATGAGAGTTCAAATGTCCTTAAGACGCTATATAAGAGACATTTTTCAGATACAAAGAACACAGTATGTAATTTATTGGAAGAAGTTTTAAATGAATTTGGTGATAGAGAACTAGGGATTGCTTTAACTGGGTCTGGTGCGATAGGCATTGCAACCAAACTAGGTGTGCCATTTATACAGGAGGTAATAGCGTGTAAGAACGCGGTAGAAAGGTATATACCTAAGACTGATGTAATAATAGAATTAGGCGGAGAAGATGCAAAGATAATATACTTTGGTAAATCTATAGAACAGAGAATGAATGGTACTTGTGCGGGAGGGACAGGTGCATTTTTAGATCAAATGGCTCTTTTATTGGACACTGATACAGCAGGTTTGGATGAATTATCTCGGTCGTATAAAAGAATTTATCCGATTGCGTCTAGGTGCGGTGTTTTTGCAAAGACAGACATACAACCACTTTTAAATGAAGGAGTTGCGAGGGAGGATATCGCAATTTCAATATTTCAAGCAGTAGTAAATCAAACAATATCTGGTCTTGCGTGTGGAAGACCTATAAAGGGTAATGTAGCTTTTTTGGGAGGGCCATTAAATTATTTATCTAGTTTGAGAGAAAGATTTATGGATACCCTAAAATTAACGCAGGATGAGACAATAGTACCGGATGATGCTCATTTATTTGTAGCAAAGGGAGCGACTCTTCATGCAATGACAAAAGAAATAGTTGATGTAAGTGTACTAAAAAGGAAAATAGCAAAACTTAGATTAAGTTACGATAAAACATCAAATGTGATAGGGCCATTATTTGAGAATAAAGAGGAATATGGTGCTTTCAAAAAAAGACATGCAGTGTCAAATATAGACAAAAGAGATATAAAAGACTATACAGGAGATGCTTTTTTGGGGATAGATGCGGGGTCAACCACATCTAAACTTGTCTTAATTGATGATAAGGGCAGTATATTGTACAAATCCTATAAAAGTAATGAAGGTAAGCCGCTAAAGAGCATAATAGATATGTTGAAGGATTTGTATGAAAAGATGCCCCAAAGCATTAATATAAAATATAGCGGTGTTACAGGGTACGGAGAAGGTTTAATAAAAACTGCGCTGGGGATAGATTTTGGCGAAGTAGAAACTGTTGCACATTATACGGCGGCAAAGATATTTGAGCCAAGAGTTACAAGCATAGTAGATATTGGTGGGCAAGATATGAAATATATCAGTATAAAAAATGGATTTATAAGGAATATAATGTTGAATGAAGCTTGTTCTTCAGGGTGTGGATCTTTTATAGAGACATTTGCAAAAAGTTTAGGTATTGGTATAGACGAGTTTAAAAATAGCGCAATAGAGTCAAAAAATCCAGTGGATCTAGGTTCTAGATGTACAGTGTTTATGAACTCAAAAATAAAGCAAGCTCAAAAAGAAGGTTATCTTGTAGGTGATATTTCTGCGGGGTTATCATATTCTGTGGTGAAGAATGCAATTCAAAAAGTGATGAAGATACGCGATACAAGTAGTTTAGGAGATTATATAGTGGTTCAAGGGGGAACTTTTTATAATGATGCAGTGCTAAGGGCTTTTGAAAAAGTTACAAAAAAGAATGTTATAAGACCTGATATAGCAGGACTTATGGGTGCGTATGGAATGGCGGTTTTGGCAAAACAACAGTGTGGACAGAGTAAAAAATCGACTATGCTTACTATGCCGCAATTAGATAAACTTGAAATAAAATTATCATATATAAGATGCAATGGTTGTGAGAATCGTTGTCAGTTGACAGTAAATCAATTTAGCAATGGGTATAAGTATATATCTGGGAATAGGTGTGAAAAGGGAGAGGGCATAGTAGAGAAAAAAGTTAAGTTGCCTAATCTTGTTAAATATAAACAAGAGAGAATATTTAATTATAAGCCACTAAAAAAAGAAGACGCACCTTATGGAGAGATAGGGATTCCACGTGTTTTGAATATGTACGAAGATTATCCGTTTTGGTTTACTCTGTTTACTAATTTAGGTTTTAGGGTTATTTTGTCTGATGAAAGTACCAGGAAAACATATGAGAAAGGAATAGAGTCTATGCCATCGGAGTCAGTATGTTATCCTGCAAAGCTTGTACATGGGCATATAATGGACCTTATACAAAAGGGTGTAACAACTATATTTTATCCATGCGTGACGTATTCTAGAAAAGAGTTCGAAGATGCCAATAACAAATACAATTGCCCTATAGTGATATCGTATTCGGAAGTGATAAAAAATAATGTTCCCGAGCTTTTAGATATCCGGTTTATTAATCCATTTTTGCCGTTTAATAAAAGACAATTGGTTAGTAGAATTAAGGAAGAATTTAGTGAGTATGATTTAAAAACTGAAAATATAAGGAAGGCAATTGACAAAGCCGAGCTAGAGTATCAGCAATGTAGGAAAGATATTCATAATAAAGGACAAGAAGCGCTAGATTATATGAAAAAGAATGATATTGGTGGTATCGTATTGGCAGGAAGACCATATCATGTGGATCGCGAGATAAATCACGGCATTGATACATTAATAACAAGTTTAGGCCTTTGTGTATTAACAGAAGATAGTGTATCTAATAAGTCTTTGCCAAAACGACCATTGCGTGTGGTGGATCAATGGATGTTTCATTCAAGGTTGTACGCTGCGGCAGATTTTGTTGCAAAAAGAGATGATTTGGAGTTGGTACAGATGAACTCATTTGGTTGTGGGGTTGATGCTGTTACTACAGATCAGGTAGAAGAAATATTAGAAAGCTTTGGGAAAATGTACACATTAATAAAGATTGATGAAGTAAATAATTTAGGTGCGGTAAAGATACGTCTTAGATCTCTTATAGCAAGTATGAAAAAAAGAATAAAAGATTTAAGTGTAGGTGATTATGCTAATAGTAGAAAAAAATTTACAAAAGAAATGAAAAGTGATTATACAATACTTATACCGCAAATGGCACCAATACATTTTGAGTTTTTAGAGCCGATATTGCAAAGTGCAGGGTATAAGGTAAAGTTATTAAAAGACTGTACAGCTAAGACAATTGAGAAAGGATTAAAGTATGTAAATAACGATGCATGTTATCCATCTATTATAACGACAGGACAGTTTATTGAGGCTTTGGAAAGTGGAGAGTATGATAAAAATAAGATAGCACTTTTGATGTCTCAAACTGGAGGAGGATGTAGAGCAACCAATTACATAGGTTTTATAAGAAAAGCCTTAAAAGATGCGGGTTTTGAGAATGTACCTGTTATATCATTTAGTGCAAAACAACTTGAAAAAAATAGTGGGTTTAAATTAGGAATAAAGTTGGCAAAAAAACTTTTAGTAGGGATGATATATGCAGATTTACTGCAGAGAATGCTTTATAAAAATAGAGTGTATGAGAAAAACAAAGGAGAGAGTAAAAAGATATTTGATGTGTGGATGAAAAAGGCAATAGATTTGACTATTACTGGTAATAGGAAAAGTATCTCAAGGAGTATATACGAAATAGTAGATGATTTTGAAAGAATAGAGTGGGTTGAAAATATAGTTAAGCCTAAGGTAGGCATAGTAGGAGAAATACTTATAAAGTATCATCCTTTTGGTAACAATAATATAATAGATATGTTAGAACAAGAGGGCGCAGAAGTTGTTATGCCAGATTTTATGGGTTTTATAAAATTTATGGCAACTGATTCGTATTTTGCACATAAGATGTTTAATAGAAATATTGTGCAAGCGCTACTTAGTAAGTCAGCAATAAAAATTATAGATATATTTGAGAAAGATGTGAGAAATGCGATTGCTCATTCTCAAAAAGGATATCTTCCAACGTGTGATATATGGCATTTGGCAAGAAATGTGAAAAAGGTATTATCTACTGGTAACCAGAGTGGAGAAGGATGGTTTTTAACGGCAGAGATGATAGAGTATATGGAAAATGATATACCTAATGTAGTGTGTGTACAACCATTTGCGTGTTTACCTAACCACGTTGTAGGTAAGGGAGTAATAAAAACAATGAGGGATATGTACCCTGATGCTAATATAGTGGCTGTAGATTATGACCCTGGTGCTAGTGAAACTAATCAGGTTAATAGATTAAAGCTTTTGATGACTGTTGCAAAAGATAATATATCTTAGGAAAAATTGAAAATACATTAAAAAATTTAAGAGAAGTTGTAAAATTAAAAATACACTGAAAAATATATGCTTGCGAAGGGGAATTATAGCTCTCGAAAGCATATATTTTTTATTAAATCTTTCCTTACAATACATAAATATAAAAAAAATAGTTGACTTTGAGGATATATTGGTATATTATATATATAAATACACATAACGATGCTATGTGTAGCATGACATTGTTGTCGAAAAAAATATAGAAGGGTGATTTAGGTATGAGAAGGATAATTAAATTTACAAGTGTATATGCTAAGTTAAAACATATACTAGATGGTTATAGGCTTATTTATGCTTGTAAGAGGAAGAAAGAACAAAAGGCAATAGAACTAATTGAGAAAGGAGCATTTGTTAATTTAAAGTATGTGTTTGGAAAAAGTGCTTTGGAGCAGGCTTACAGATGGAAAATGTGGGGGGTTATAAAAAGATTAGTTTTAGCAGGAGCTGATATTGAGGCAAAAGATAAGGCTGGAAATACGTTATTGGTGTGTGCATGTGAAGCTGGAAGAATAGATATTGTTAAGGTATTAATTGAAAGAGGAGTTGACGTTAAGGCAAAAGATATTGAGCTATTATTTAAAGAAGGAGCCAATATTAAAGCAAAGGATAAAAATGAATTATTGATGTATGCATGTCGAACTGGAAGAATAGAAATTGTTGATTTATTAATTGAAAAAGGAGCCGATATTGAGGCAAAAGATGAGGCTGGGGATACTCCAGTAGTATATGCATGTAAAGCTGGAAGAATAGATATTGTTAAAGTATTAATTGAAAAAGGAGTCGGTGTTGAGGCAAGAGATATTGAGCTATTATTTAAAGAAGGAGTCAATATTAAAGAAGAGGATAAAAATGAATTATTGATGCATGCATGTCGAACTGGGAAGAGTGAGATTGCTAGGACGTTAACCAACAAAGGAGTAGAAGGTGATGCGGCAGATGATATTAAGCCATTAATTAGAAAAAGAGCGGATAGTCAGACAGATCTTGATAATTTGGATATGTTATTGATAAGTGCATGTAAGATGGGGGAAAGAAAAATTGCTGAGGGATTAATTGAAAGAGGAGCCAATGTCAATACAGTAGATAATCTTGGTAAAACCCCATTGATGTACGCGTGTGAAGCAGGAGATGATGAATTTGCTATAGAATTAGTTGAAAAGGGGGCCGATATTACCCAAGAAAGCGGTGGAATTACACCGTTTATGTATATGATAAAGGCTGGTAAAATGAAGACTGTGTCACAATTCATAGATAAAGGCAAGGAAAATTCTAAAAGGAATCAAGACAAAAAAAGATTAGAAAAAGTTAATAAACCAAATAAAATTTTTGAAGTAGAGGCTATGAATATATGACTAGGATGAGTCTTTTTCATAGTAGATGTCTTTAAAATATGGCATACTAATTATTTGCTAAATTTTAATGAAGGAATAATATTTGTTATTTGTGATAACACGAAGCAACAAAGATTGGATAATATGCGAAAGGATTTTGTGGCAAATGTATCGCATGAGTTAAGAACACCACTTACATCAATAAAAGGCTATACTGAAACATTATTAGATGGGGGGGTTTCAGATTTAAAAATAGCAAATAAATTTTTGAAT